>DCCL01000147.1 GCA_002313795.1 Faecalibacterium prausnitzii | reverse complement strand
GTGTGGGTAAAGCAGTCCAGCACGGTGTGGCCGGCGGCAATGCGGGCTACAGCCCGGCGGTTGTATTTCTGATCCAGGAAGAAACCGGTCTTCTGGCCGTTTTCAAAGTCCACATGATAGTAAACACCGTTTTCACAGATCTCGGTCTGGGTGCTGGCGGGGGGCGTCTCGCCGGGCAGCTCGAACCAGCCCTTGTTCTGCTCGAGGCCCTCTTTGGCCCGGAGCGCTTCGTCGTTCCGTTCATAGATGCCGTCGATGGTCTGGCCGTCGGCCCGCAGCACTTCGGCAAGGATGGGGAAGAGGACAGGCTTCAGCTTTTCCATGCCCACACTGAGGGTCTGGGTGACGAGGATATTGTTGAAGCGGTCTACGGTCAGGCCGGGGAACTGGTCGGCCTCGCCAAAGATGACCCGGCAGGCAGAGAGGTCGGTGGGCTCCAGAACGGTCTTGCGGTAAGCCCATGCGTATTCCACCCGGCGGCGCCAGAAGTCGGCATTGAAGGTATCGTTGGCATTGCGGGAGATGAGCCGCACCCGGATCTTGCTCTTGAGGGAGACGAAGCCGGTGCCGAGATAAGCGCCTTTGGTGCTCACCACGTCGGCGAGGGTGCCGTTCTCCGGCTCAGTCTCGGGAAACTCGAGGATGTCGTTCTCATATACCCATGGATGGCCGCCCACCAGACTGGCTTCGGCCTTCTTGTTTACTTTATAAATAGGATAGCTGCGTTCTGCTTTCATGTGGTACTCCTTACATCGCTGCGTTCAAATCACCATTTATAATACCATAAAAGTGTGCTAGAATAAATACAAAAACACCGAAAGGAAGGAAAACATTATGGAGATCGAGCGCAAGTGGATGGTGAAGGGCTGGCCGGAGGGACTGCCGCTGAAGGAAGAATTTTCCATGAAACAGGGATATATCAGCGTGCGGCCCACCGTCCGCATCCGGGAAGAGGCTCTCACCGGCGGGGATACCCATTACGTTCTCTGTTTCAAATCCGGCGGCGGTCTGGCCCGGGAGGAGATCGAGCGGAACATCGACGCAGAACTCTTCCATGATCTGGAAACGAAGATCATCGGCAAGCCCCTCATCGGCAAGCTGCGGCGCAGTTACCTGCTGCCGGATGGCGCAGTGCTGGAAGTGAACCATGTGGATGAGGGCCAGCCCACCGAATTCTGGTATGCCGAAGTGGAGTACCCCACCATAGAAGCCGCCCGCAGCTGGCAGCCTGCGGCCGTGGGGCTGGCAGACTATCTGAATGATGAAGTCACCGACCAGCCGGGTCAGAGCATGGGCGCTTACTGGGAGCAGACCAGACATTGATGCCGGATACGTTGCGCTTTTGCGGCTGGTTCCTGTAACACTCTTCGCCGTGTCTGAACCGCCTGCCTTAGGAGACAGGGCGGAGGGAGGTTTCCTGTCGAGCGGCTCAATCGCAAACTTGTTTTGCGATAGCTGGCAGGGAACTGCCGGACAGCCCCAGCCGATGAGATGCAGCTTTGAGCCTCCTGCATAAATTATAGTCTCAAACATATAAAATCATCGGAAAGCGGTCGGAACAGGCCGGATATTCTGGAAAAACGTCGAAACTTATGGTATCATTATCCTGTAATTCACACCACGGCCCCGGGAAGGCCATGAAAGAAGGCACTATTTACGAAACGCTCCGGATTCAAATTGCAGCTGCAATACAATTCGCCGGTCATCCTGACCTTTTTCCTCCTCTCGCTGGGAGTGCTCTTTCTGGGCCAGTATACCAGAGGCTGGACGACCACGCATCTGTTCAGCGTTTATCGTTCATCGCTGAAAGACCCGCTGTTCTATATCCGGCTCTTTGGCCATGTGCTGGGCCATGGCAGCTGGGACCATTTCCTGAATAATATGCTGCTTCTGCTGGTGGTCGGCCCGCCTATGGAAGAAAAGTATGGCAGCATCCCCCTGCTGGAAGGCATCGTGTTCACGGCGTTTGTCTCGGGTGTGCTGCAATGTGTGCTTTTTCCCCGGACGGCTCTGCTGGGGGCGTCGGGCATCGTCTTCATGCTCATCATGCTGGCGTCCCTGTCCGGATTCTCGGGCGGCATCCCGGTGACCATGCTGCTGGTGGCGGCACTTTATCTGGGCCAGCAGGTGTATGATATCATCTTCGTGCGGGACAATGTGGCAAACTTTATGCATATCGTAGGCGGTGTATGCGGCACCGGGTTTGGCTACGTCAATGCGCTGTACCCCAGACGGAAGAAAAAACGTCAGGCCGCAGCCCCGGCCAGAACACGAAAAAAATAATTGCGGAAGGATGAAGAAATGTGACAGGTATGCAGGAGAAGGTCCAGCGTTCCGGCTGGATCGATCAGAAAAAGAACTGGGAAGAACATCGATGGTACTGGGTGGGCCGCAGAGCGCAGGATATCTTTTTTTCACTGCTGGCAATGATCGTGCTGTCGCCGGTGTTCCTTATCGTGTCACTGGCCATCGTCATTGATGACCCCAGTGCGGGGCCTATCTTTGTGCAGGAGCGCATCGGCCTGAACGGCAAACCCTTCAAGTTCTATAAGTTCCGCTCCATGTGCCCCAATGCGGAGGCAGAGCTGGGAGAGCTTCTGAAACACAATGAGATGGATGGCCCGGTGTTCAAGATCCGGGATGACCCCCGTATCACCCGGGTGGGCCGTTTTATCCGGAATACCAGCATCGACGAGCTGCCCCAGCTGTGGAATATCCTCAAGGGCGATATGAGCATCGTCGGGCCCCGCCCGGCCCTGCCCCGTGAGGTGGAGCAGTACGACGATTATATGCGTCAAAGGCTTTATGTCACCCCCGGCCTGACGTGTTACTGGCAGGCGACCCCTCACCGCAATGACCTGAGCTTTGAGGAGTGGCTGGAACTTGACCTGAAATATATCCGGGAGCGCAGCTTCTGGGTGGACTGGAAGATCATCTTCAGCACGGTGGCGGCAGTGCTCTTTGAATATGGCCGGTGACGCCGTCCCGGGCGTCTGCATCTGCTGCAGCGGACGATGCAGGCCGTTCCGGTCTGCTGGAGAGGGATATCCCGGCTAAGAACAGGCTAATTTTATCATTCTGGCTTTTTTGTCGCTTGCTTTTTGCCCTGTTGCGCTTTATTATATCATTTGTACAAATATGTCCCCAAAGATTTTTGCAGAATCACCAAACATCACTTATCGGACGGAGGTTGCTTATGAGACGACTGTGCAGCCCATCCCCCGGGATGAAACTGCCGCAAAACCATGACAAAGGAGGACGGACGCTTTGAACGAACACGAAAAACCGCAAATCGACTTTATGCACAAGCTTGCGCGTCAGATCGTAGAACGGCGCAACCTTGTGTTTCTGTTTGTCATCCTGGCCACAGTCTTTACCGTGTTCTCGGTGCGGTGGGTCAAGGTCGAGACGGATATGACCACCTACCTGCCCAAGACCTCGGAGACCCGCATGGGCCTGGATATCATGGATGAGCAGTTCACCACCTACGGCTCTGCCGATGTCATGGTGGCGAACATCACCCCCCATGAGGCCGATGAGCTCTCCGACAAGCTGGCAGAGCTCAAGGGCGTGCAGATGCTGGACTATGACGACACCACCAGCCACTATAATAAGGATTCGGTGTCTGCCCTCTACTCCATCACCTTCGATTACCCCGAGGACGATGACCAGTGTCTGGAAGCCCTTGACCGGGTGAAGGAATATTTGGCCGACTACGACGTTTATGTGTCTACCTCTCTGGGCAACACCCAGGAGGAGACCATCAATGCCGAAGTGCAGGTCATCATGGTCTATGTGGCGGTCATTATCGTCATCGTCCTGATCTTCACTTCTCAGACCTACGCAGAGGTGCCTGTCCTGCTGCTCACCTTCGTGGTGGGCATGATCCTCAACATGGGCACCAACTTCCTGCTGGGCACCATCTCCTTCGTGTCCAACTCGGTCACGAACATCCTTCAGCTGGCCCTTTCGCTGGACTATGCCATCATCTTCTGTAACCACTTCAAAGAAGAGCATCAGACCATGCCCCTGAAAGAGGCAGTCATCGAGTCCCTGAGCAAGAGCATCCCTGAGATCAGCTCCAGCTCCCTGACCACCATCGGCGGTCTGGTGGCTATGCTGTTCATGCAGTTCCGGATCGGTTCGGATATGGCAGTCTGCCTGATCAAGTCCATCCTGTTCTCCATGCTTTCCGTGTTCGTGGTCATGCCCGGCCTGCTGATGCTCTTTGGCCCTTACATGGATAAGACCCGGCACAAGAATTTCGTGCCTGCGATCCCCTTCGTGGGCCGCTTTGCATGGCGCACCCGCAAGATCATCCCGGTCATCTTCGTGGTGGTCATCCTCATTGCACAGCACTTCTCCAGCCTCTGCCCCTACGCTTACGGCTATGATGTCATCAAAGTGCCCAAGATGAATGAATCCCTAATCGCGGATAAGATGATCGACGAGAACTTCACCAAGTCCAATCTGGTGGCTCTCGTCTATCCCAAGAACGATGACTATACCGTGGAAGCTAAAATGCTGGAAGAGCTGGAAAGTTATGATGAGATCGACCACACGAAGGGCCTTTCCAACATCGAGGCTCAGGATGGCTATATGCTGGAAGACAAGCTCACCGCCCGGCAGTTCTCCGAGATGGCAGACCTTGATTATGAGGCTGCCCAGATGATCTATACGGCCTATGCCATCGAGAATGAGCAGTACGGCCAGATCATCGGCAACTTCTCCTCTTACAGGGTCCCGCTGGTGGATATGTTCCTCTACGTCTGCGACGAGGCCGATACCGGCATCGTCTCACTGGATCAGGACCAGCTGGACGACCTCCACGAGGCCCGGGATAAGATGGAGAGCGCACTGGCTCAGCTGCAGGGCGACGACTACAACCGTGTCCTCATCTACCTGAGCCCCTCTCTGGAGGCAGGTCAGGCGACCTATGAATTCACCGATACCATCCGCTCCATCGCCCGGAAATATTACCCGGACGGCAACCTTTACATGGCAGGCAATGCCACCAACGAGTACGATTTCAAGAAGTCCTTCGCCATCGATAACGTCGTTGTCAGCGTGGTGTCCATCTTCATCGTCCTGCTGGTGCTGCTGTTCACCTTCCAGTCGGTCGGTATGCCCATCCTGCTCATCATGGTCATTCAGGGCGCTATCTGGATCAACTTCTCCTTCCCGTATTTCACAGATACAAAGCTCTACTTCATGGGCTACCTGATCGTCAGCTCCATCCAGATGGGTGCAAACATCGACTACGCTATCGTCATCGGCACCCGCTTCAACGAGCTGAAGGATAAGATGAATCATCAGCAGGCCATGATCGAGACCATCAACTTCGCATTTCCCACCATCCTGACCTCCGGTACCATCATGACGGTGGCCGGCACCCTGATCGGCCAGATGACCTCCGATGCCTGCATCGTGGGCATCGGTCAGTGCCTGGGCCGCGGCACCATCATCTCCATCTTCCTCGTCCTCTTCGTGCTGCCTCAGATCCTTCTGGTGGGTACGAAGATCGTGGATAAGACTTCCTTCGCTGTGCCCAAACTGGTGGCCCGCAGCAGCGGCAATGGCCGGATGCGTGTCAACGGCATCGTGCAGGGCGAGATCCACGGCTCTGTGGCCGGCACCATGAATGCCATCGTGGACGGCGACGTTCAGCTGACCGTCATCTCGGGCAATGTGTCGCAGGAAGTGGACGAAGCAGACAACAAGGAACAGGAGGCGCAGAATGAAGACAAGAAACCTCAGTAAGAGCCTGCTGCGCCGCCTGACGGCTGCGCTTCTGGCCGCTGTGCTGACGCTGAGCATCGCACTGCCGGTGCTGGCAGCGGACGACAGCGATACCGTGTACA
Organism: Faecalibacterium prausnitzii; assembly: GCA_002313795.1. Lineage (GTDB taxonomy): Bacteria > Bacillota > Clostridia > Oscillospirales > Ruminococcaceae > Faecalibacterium > Faecalibacterium prausnitzii_L. The sequence continues at coordinate 4,996 of DCCL01000147.1, read as the reverse complement.
TCAACAGCGTCTCCGACCTGCTCTCGCTGGCAGAGCGCTGCTCCTATGACCAGTGGTCCAAGGGCAAGACCGTCATCCTCGGCGATGACCTCTCTCTTGAGGGAATGCTCTGGTCACCCATCCCGTCCTTCAGCGGACAGTTCAAGGGCAATGGCCACACCATCTCTGATCTGGCCGTGACCGGCAATTACTCGCCGGCAGGCCTCTTCGGCATTCTGGAAGAGGGAGGCTCCATCGACTCCCTCAAGGTGCGGGGTGTCGTGTCCGTTTCAGATACCAATGATACCACCACCGGCGGCATCGTGGGCATCAACAACGGCACCATCATCAACAGCCAGTTCACCGGAGTTGTCACCAGTGACAGCGAGGTGGGCGGCATCGTGGGCCGCAACGAATCCACCGGCACCATCGACCACTGCACCTCCCGCGCCATCGTCACCGGCAAATCTTCCACCGGCGGCATCGTTGGCTACAATCTGGGTGCCGTGACCGGCTGTACCAATGTAGGCAGCATCAACACGGAGTATCAGGAAGCCGCCATGGATACCGACGGCTTCTCGGCCCGGATGCTGGACTTCATCAACAAGAAGACCGATGACGCCGACAGCGGCTCTACCTCTAACGTGGCCACCGATACCGGCGGCATCGCAGGCCGCTCCTCCGGCATGATCCTCAGCAGCGTCAACACCGGCACCATCGGCTATGAGCACATCGGCTACAACGTGGGCGGCATCGTGGGCCGCACCGATGGTCTGGTCTCCGGCTGCACCAACCAGGGCCATGTGCTGGGCCGCAAGGACGTGGGCGGCATCGCCGGTCAGGCAGAGCCTTACCGGGAGCTGGACCTGTCCAAGGACACCGTCCGCCGGATGCGCTCCGAGCTGGATGTCCTGCGGGGCCTCGTCGATTCTACGGCTGACGTGATGGACAGTTCTACCACCAGCATCTCCAATGATTTCAACGCTATGACCAGCCAGATGGACACTGCCATTGCAGCAGCCCGTCAGCTGGACAATCAGGCAGGGGACTACGCCGATGAGGTGGCCGACGAGGTTGACCGCGCGTCCACCCTGCTGGCCGATACCCTCACCCGTCTGGAACCTGTCATGGATACCGGTGAGCAGTCTCTGGAAAAGCTGACCAAGGCCACCGGCAACCTCAAGTGGGCCATGCGCGAGATGGCCGCTGAAATGCTGATGGCATCCAGCGCCCTCGCCAAGACCAGCAAGGGTCTGGACAAGGTGAGCGACGCCGCCAGCCAGAGCAAGTCCGGTCTGAAGATGATCGCCCAGGGTGTCGAAGACCTTATCAAGTCCATCAACATCGGTGAGGAAGACCCTGCCATGCAGGCCATCTCCCAGATCATCTCCGGTTACGATTCCCTTTCGTCGGAAGACCAGGCAGATAAGAACCTCAAGACCGGCATCGAGCTGCTGAAGGTGGCAAACTCCGTGGCCAGTGTGTTCGCACTGGGCAGCGGCACCAGCACCGCCATGAAGGCTCTCTCTGCCGGCATGGGTCTGCTGCGCACCGCATCCCTCCTGTCCAACGATAGTGACATCGCCAAAGCAGCCAGCCAGATCACCGGTGCCGTGAGCACCATCTCTTCCATCGTGGGCCAGATGAGCGGCCTGATGGGCACCGCGGCCAAGTCTGTTTCCCAGACGGACCATCCGGAGCTCTACGCAGCCCTGTCCAATGTCTCTTCCAAGCTGGATGTTACGGACGATGTGATCCAGGGCGTCGTGGACGGCCTCAAGAAATACTTTGATGGTCTGGACGGCACCGGCAGCATCAAGGACGGCCTGAACAAGCTGAGCAATGCATCTTCTGACCTGAGCGACGCAATGGACGACCTGAGCAAGTCTCTCGACCTGCTGAAGACCGACAGCGCCCTCACAGCGGCTACGCTGGGTCAGGTGTCCGTGGCCATGGGCCAGATGCAGGATGGCCTCAGCGATATGACCGATATGATCGGCCAGACCCGCGATATCATCCACTGGCTCAACCAGCAGGATCCCATCAAGGTGCCCCGTCCCTCGGCAGAGCTGACCAACACCAAGGATTCCCTCTTTGATGCCGTCAGCGCCCTGACCGATAAGATGGATAACATCAACACTACCATGCGCAACTCCAGCAGCCAGCTCACCAGCAAGCTCCGGGCCGTGAACGACCAGGTGAATGTTGTGGCCAACCTGATGCTGGATACCGTGGAGGAGATCAGCGACCCGGGCAGCAAGACCATCTACGAGGATGAGTCCGAAGACCTCATCGCTTCTCAGTCCGACGGCAAGGTCGAGAACAGCATCAACCGCGGTGTGGTGGATGCCGACATGAACGTGGGCGGTATCGCCGGTACCATGGGCGTGGAAAACCTGCTGGACCCCGAGGAGGACAACAAGGACGAGGGTACTTCGCTGCTCCGCACCTCCTACACCGTCAGCGCAGTCCTCACCGGCAACGTCAATGAGGGCGAAGTCATCGCCAAGAAGGATGCCGCGGGCGGCATCGTGGGCCAGATGGAACTGGGCCTCGTCACAGCCTGTGAAGCCTATGGCGATGTGACCGGTGTCAACCAGGTGGGCGGCATCGCCGGTGCCGCCAGCGCAAAGCTCCGGGAGAACTGGGCAAAGTGCGCCATCAGCGGCGAAAAGTACGTAGGCGGCATCGTGGGCCAGGGTGTGGACAGTGACCTCACCGACGGCAGCATGACCGCAGTCAACAACCGCGCCATCGTCTCCATCACGGATGCTCAGCAGTACGTGGGCGCCATCTCCGGCGCACAGGACGGCACCTTCAACGGCAACCTCTTCGTGTCGGATGACCTGCAGGGCATCGACCGCCTGAGCCGTTCCGGTCAGGCAGAGCCTGTCACCTATGAAACCATGATGGCTCAGGAGAATCTGCCGGAGGGCTTCAAGAAGCTGACCCTGACCTTCAAGGCCGACGGCCACGCCATCAAGCGGATCAGCTTTGACTACGGCGCATCCTTCTCTCTGGCCGATTATCCCGATATCCCCCAGAAGGACGGCTACTACGCCGAGTGGAGCACGCCCGTGCTGGATAACCTCCACATGGATACCGTGGTCAACGTGGAGTATACGCCTTACATCCCGGCTCTGGGCAGCAGCGTCACCCGTGAGAATGGTCGGCCGGTGTTCTATGTGGATGGCTTCTTCGGCGGTTCCAACGCCGTGAGCGTCACCGCACAGGAGCCTACCACCGACCTCCACAATGTCACGGAGCAGTGGCTGCTGGAGTTCTCGGATGACGGCAATGAGACCCATCAGATCCGTTACCTGACCCCCGGCGGCGACTCCGGCAAGATCTATGTCAAGCAGGCCGATGGCAGCTGGCAGAAGGTGGAGACCGACAGCTTCGGCAGCTATACCACCTTCACTACCACCGGCACAGAACTGGAAGTCGCATTCGTTTCCACCAAGATCCCTGTGTGGGTCATCTGCGTGGCTGTTGTCGTCGTGCTCCTGCTGCTCCTGCTGCTGGTGCGCCGCATCCGGAAGAAGAAGCGTGCTAATAAGGCCGGCAAGCCCGAAGACGGCGCAAATGGCCCGGAAAGTTCTGAAAAGCCCCAGAAGCCCAAGAAGTCCCGGAAGTGGAAGAAGGGCAAAAAGGCAGAAGAACCGGCAGAACAGTCCGCTCCTGTCGATGAGCTGGATACGCCCATCGCAGACCCGGACGCTCCGGCAGAAACGGAAAAGCAGTAACTTCTCCCGCCGGATAGGATCATAAAACAGAAAAGTGCACCGTCCCGAGGCAGATGCTTCGGTGACGGTGCACTTTTTGTTATTACAGGATGCAGGGCAGAAGACAGGCTGAGGTCAATTTTCCGGCTCTGCCTTTACCTCGTTCAGGAATGCTTCGATGCGGTCGATTTGGTTTTCCGCCACGGCCCGGCCGGTCTCGTAGACCCGGCGCAGCTGGGCGGGGTCACGCTCCATGGCACCGATCTCCAGCGGGATGGGCGGGCGGATAACATAGTCCCGGCCTGCGGCCTCCTGCATGGCGACGTAAGAGAGCGTTTCATTGTACCGCTCGTGACGGTCGGCCACCGCAGCCACAAAGGCGGGGTAGCGCAGATACCGTGCCCGGATAGCGGGCAGCATGGGATTCTTTTTCTTGACAAAGCCCTTGGGCTGAGTCAGGATGATGAGGTTCCGCTTGTAGCCCAGCGACTCGAAGAAGCGGACGGGGATGGAGTCGGCCACGCCGCCGTCCAGCAGAGAATAGTGGCCGATCTTCACGGCCTTTGCGGCCAGCGGCATGGAAGCAGAAGCTTCCATCCACTTCACATCCTCGGCATCACCGGTGCGGCACTTGTGATAGACAGGGTCGCCGGTGCGCAGGTCGGTGCAGACCACAAAAAAGTCCATGGGAGAATTGCGGAAGGTCTCCTCATCAAAGGGATCCAGCCTCTCCGGCACTTCGTGGTAGCAGAAATCCTCACTGTACAGGTTGCCGGTGCGCAGCAGATTGCGGAAGCTGGCATACCGTTTGTCGTTGCAGTATTCGGTGTTGTAGCGGATGACGCGGCCGATCTGGTGAGACTTGAAGTTGCAGCCGAAAACAGCGCCTGCCGACACACCGATGGTGCCGTCTGTGGTCAGGCCGTGCTCCATCAGAACATCAAGAACGCCGGCGGTGAACATCCCTCGCATGGCACCGCCCTCTAATACTAACCCAGTTTTCATACGGTTACTCCTTTTTTTCAGCGCGGCCCCCAAAAGCCGCAGCAGCCGTGATCCGGCGCACCCGAAGCGCCTTTTCCGGTTGCTACCAGTATACTCGATTTTGAAAAGAAAACAAGAGATAACCGGAGAAATCCCGGCAGGGAGGGCAGTGTCCCGGAAGAGGAAAATGATGCAGAAAAGACAAAAGTAATACTTTTCATGCAAAAGCCTGAAAAAACAGGGGAAAAGCCGTCAAATTTGGGCAGAAAAAGCCTTGTCAACCGGGGCGGTATCCGGTATACTGATAT
>DCCL01000289.1:1108-18924 GCA_002313795.1 Faecalibacterium prausnitzii | reverse complement strand
AGGGGTGACGGTGACGGGCGCGGCGGCCTCCTCCAATACCTCGCTCTTTTCCACATAGTCATCGAAGGGAACAGCAGCCAGCGGGTATTCCTCGGCCAGCTGCTGGCGCACCTGCTCTACTGTCACCCGGTTGTCGTTGTCTGCGGCCTGATTGGCGATGAGCATGGCCACCTGAGCTTCCACATGGGGTTCGTCCTGATAATTTTCCTGCACGGCCTGCACGGCGGCGTCCTGAATGGCCTGAAGCTTTTTCTTTTCCGGTTCGGCAGTGGTGTACTGGAACACCACAGTGGAAAGATAAAACTCCTTGTGGCCGTCGATATCGAACTTCTTTTCCAGCAGACGCATGGAATAATCGCTCAGGTCCACGAGAGCACCTTCCTCCACTTTGCCGCTCTGGGTGGGCAGGCAGGCCCGCTGCTGGATGATGGAGTTGACCTGCCCGCCGTTTACGCTCTCAGTATAGTGGGTATAGCCGTTTTTGTAGTTCAGCTTGAGGATGCCCAGCCAGGGCTGGCCGTCCCGGGTGAAATCCACCACTGCAAGGTCGGCCCCGGGGATGGTGGTGTGGGCGTGCATGTAGTCGAAGAGCACCCCCGCGATGCGGCAGGACAGGTCGATAAAGTCCTTGTTCTGTTCCAGCTCATAGCGGAATGCCGAGTCCGGCAGGGGGCGGCACTGGCGGATGTCGTCGCTGGCGAACAGTTTTTCGATGTGGTATTGCAGGTAGGCAGTTTTTTCTGCCGTCATCTCCATGCAGCTGCCGCTGAGCACGGGGGCGTCCAGTGTGGTATCCAGCACATGAAGGATGGCCTGATGAACGATGATCTCCATATTAAACCTCTTTTCCGGGTGACAGGGCAGGTGCCCTGCGGTAAAATCGTCAAATCATCTGCAAGTATAGCACATCCCGCCCCAAAAGGCGAGAATGAAAACGGTCTCTGACTTGCATACGTCGCGGGGAAATGCTATACTGAGCCCAAAAGAGCCGCTGCCGCAGAGCAGCAGGAAAGGGGAGTCTGAAATGGAATTCCGGGAAAAGCCGATGCAGAACCTTGTCCGCATCAAGGAGAAAGATATCTGCAAGAGTGTGCAGGCCATGCTGCTGGACGGGGAGCAAATCGTGGGAGCCTACAAGACCGTGCGTGATCAGGCTGTTTTTACCACCCACCGTATTTTTATGGTGGATATGCAGGGCGTCACCGGCACCCGGCAGGAAATTTTCGTCCTGCCCTACCGGAAGGTCGTCCACTTCGGCATCCAGACGGCTGGTTTCGGGGATCCCTTGCAGACTTCGGAACTGACGGTCTGCTACGCCGATGAGCACGAAGCAAAGTTCGGCTTTATCGGGCAGGATGAGCTGTTTGCGGTGGCAAGAGCCATCAGCCACTGCATCCTGTAAAGAATGACTATAGGAAGAAAACAGCACCGCCCGCGCTGATGTTCGGTCAGCGCGGGCGGTACTGTTTTGCTGTGATATAATAATGAAGAATGAGAATGTCAGTGTTTAGCAGGCAGTGCGGTCACTGCGGCCAGCCTCCAGCATATAGCGCAGGAATCCGGTGACATCAGCGGGGTCGCTCACGCTGATGCTGAAGCCCTTCTTGGGGGCGTCCATGGTCTGGAAGATGGCAGAAGCCTCGCCGTCCTTCTTGAGGTCGCAGGTGGAGCCATTGTCCAGATGCAGGATGACGCTGCCACGGCTGGCGGCGACCTGCTTCATAAAGCGGTTTTTATCAAAATATTCGATGCGAAGCATAATAAATACCTCCGTAACTGATAAAGTGTAGTGGGGCTCCAAGAACCCCGCGGTCAGGATGCTTTTGGCATCGAGGCCATCAGCACCGGCAGAACGTATGCAGAACGCAAGGCTGATGAGCGGAAAAGCGCTGCGTCACGGGTTGTGTTCCCTCTGCATCGGTGTTATACTGAGCTTGTTGAGCTCTGATAGAATAATACCACGAAACCGGCGGATAAGATAGAACAAAAACAGTTGATTTATACAACAAAATCGGCTTTGATAAAAAATCTTCAATGTTTTGGGGAGAGGAACTGGTAAATATGGCACTAAATGTGAGTTCCAACATCGTTGCAAGCGAAAAAGGCCGGGAACTGGTGCAGCACGGCAGCACTCTGTTCCCCATCGCCTGCTATGCCGAAGACCTGGCCAGCTACTCGGTGGCATGGCACTGGCACGAAGAGTTCGAGTATATCCTCAGCATGCAGGGGCCGCTGAACGTGGATGTGAACAAGACCCGCCTGACGCTGCAGACCGGACAGGGGGTGTTCATCAACTCCGGCGTTCTCCACTCGGTAGAACAGGCCGTAGAAGGGGTGGCACTGCTCCACTCCGGAGTGTTCCAGCCTCGCCTTGTGGGCGGTATGGACACCATCTTCTGGCAGAAACTCATCCGGCCCATGCTCCAGCCGGATGCACCGGCTTTTTTCCTGCTGGATGAGTCGGTGCCCTGGCAGCGTCAGGTGCTGGACTGCCTGCGGGAAAGCTGGAAAGAAGTCTCGGATGAACCGTTCGATTACGAGAACCGGGTGCGGTATCATCTCTCGCTGGCCCTGCGGCTGCTCAGCACCCAGTGTGTGGGCGGGCGCACCAAAGTCTCCCAGCAGGAACAAATCGCTGCAGAGCGGATGAAACAGATGCTCCGCTTTGTGGAAGAGCACTATTCGGAGGAGCTGACAGTGCAGCTCATTGCGGGCAGTGTGGCGCTCAGCGAGAGCGCCTGCCTGCGCAGTTTCCGGCAGATGCTGGGCATCACCCCCATCCAGTATGTCAAGCAGTACCGGGTGGAAAAGGCAGCGGAGCTGCTCCGCTCCACCCGGCTCAAGACCGGCGAGATCGGTGCGGAGTGCGGCTTCACCGACGGCAGCTACTTTATCAAAAGCTTCCGGGAGATCAAGCACTGCACCCCGAAGGAATACCGCATGAAATTCTGTTGAGATGTGAAAAAGGAGAAGATACCCCCATGCAGCGTACATTGACATCCGGCCCCATCACCAGCAGCATCCTGCTCTTTGCATTGCCCCTCATGTTCGGCAATCTGCTGCAGCAGATGTATAACATCGCGGACACCTGGGTGGTGGGACGGTTCCTCGGCGCGGACGCCCTTGCAGCCGTCGGCTCATCCTACACCCTCATGACCTTCCTCACCTCCATCCTGCTGGGCCTCTGCATGGGCAGCGGGGCGGCCATTTCCATGCAGTACGGCAGCGGGGAAAAGGCACGGATGCGACAGAGCGTGTTCCAGTCCTTCGGGCTCATCGCCTGCATCGCGCTGGTGCTGAACGTTCTGGTCTATCTGGGACTGAACGGCATCCTCTGGGTGCTGCGGGTGCCGACAGAACTCCGTCCCCTGATGAAAGATTACCTCGTCATCATCTTTCTGGGCATCACGGCGACGTTCTTATATAACTACTTCGCTAACCTGCTGAGGGCCATCGGCAATTCGATGGTGCCACTGGTGTTCCTGGCCGTGTCGGCCATCCTGAATGTGGTGCTCGACCTGGCCTGCGTCATCCTGCTGGGCTGGGGCGTCAAGGGGGCTGCAGGAGCTACCGTGTTCTCTCAGTTCGTGTCTGGCGTGGGCATCGGGGTCTACACCCTGAAAAAGTTCCCGGAACTGCGTCCCCGGCAGGAGGATCGCCGCTGGGATAGGCAGAACCTCGGAAACATCCTTAACCTCTCGGTGATGACCAGTGTCCAGCAGTCCATCATGAACTTCGGCATCCTGATGGTGCAGGGCCTTGTCAACAGCTTTGGCACCGTTATCATGGCGGCGTTTGCGGCGGCGGTGAAGATCGATTCCTTTGCCTATATGCCGGTGCAGGATTTCGGCAATGCGTTCTCCACCTATGTGGCCCAGAATTATGGCGCAGGCCAGACGGAGCGCATCCGGAAAGGCATCCGGAGCGCCGGGGCTACCTCGGCGGTGTTCTGCATCCTCGGCAGTGCGGTGGTCTGCCTCTTTGCCGAACCGCTCATGAGCATCTTCATCGACCCTTCGCAGGTGGATATCATCGCCGCAGGTGTCCACTATCTGCGCATTGAGGGTGCCTGCTATATCGGCATCGGCATCCTGTTCCTGCTCTATGGCTACTACCGGGCCGTCAACCAGCCGGGAATGTCGGTGGTGCTGACCATCGCTTCCCTCGGCACCCGGGTGGTGCTGGCCTATCTGCTCTCGGCAACGCCGCTGGGCGTCACCGGCATCTGGGTCAGCGTGCCCATCGGCTGGGCACTGGCGGATGCTATCGGCATCGGGTACTATCTGGTCAAGCATAAAAAGGAGGAAAGCGTGAGATGAGAATCGAACACATTGCCCTGTACGTCAACGACCTTGAGGCCGCGAAAGAGTTCTTTATAACATACTTTGATGCCTCTGCCGACGACGGCTACCACAATCCGCGTACAGGGTTCCGCTCTTACTTCCTCACCTTTGAAGACGGCACGCGGCTGGAACTGATGAACAAACCGGAGATGTCCGACCAGCCAAAGCCGCCTGCCTGCACCGGCTGGGCCCATATCGCTTTCAGTGTCGGCAGCAAAGAGAAGGTGGATGCCCTGACCGCCCGGCTCAGGGCCGACGGCTATCCTGTCCTCAGCGGCCCCCGCACCACCGGAGACGGATATTATGAAAGCTGCATCCTTGGGCCGGAAGAAAACCAAATCGAGATAACAGTCTGACCGTTGAGATCCCTCTGAGCTTCTGCTCGGGGGGATTTTTTGCGCCTTGAAAGCGAATTTTCACAACTTATATTAAATTTAGGTTGTGTAAATCCTGTGAAAATGCTAAAATATTTTAGATAAAACTATTGACAATCAAAACGGGGAGAGTATAATGGCCTCATCGATTCACTCAAACTTTTTAGATAAACAAACTGAATCGACGAACTTCAAGAATGAATGACGAACACATTGCATGATAAAAGGAGAAACCATTATGACTTTCGAGGAAATGAAGAAGATCGTTGTTGACACCCTGAACTGCGAAGAGGACAAGGTGACCATGGAAGCCAGCCTGACCGAGGATCTGGAAGCCGACAGTCTGGACGCCGTGGAGCTGAACATGGCTCTTGAGGATGCCTGCGGCGTTTCCATCCCCGACGAGGAGCTGGCCAACATGAAGACTGTGGGCGACATCTACAACTACCTGACCGCACACGCTGAGGCATAACCCATGAACGACATCAGAGATCTGCTCCCGGGCCGGATGCGGGAGCGTACCTTCCAGCTCAAGGCCCGGCGGGATGCCGGTGTAGCCTGGCATGAGCCCCAGTTTGTGGAATGCAAACAGTGCGGCCGCCGCGCCACCCGCCAAATCTGGGCAAAGAGCCTTTTCGTCTGCCCCAACTGCAGCAATCATCAGCCCATCGGTGCTTATTACCGCCTGAGCCTTGTGCTGGACCATGGCAGTTTCCGGGAGCTGGATGAGGAACTGGCCCCGCAGGATGTGCTGAGCTTTCCCGGCTATCCCGAGAAGCTTGCCGCTCAGAGCCAGAAGACCGGCCTGAGCGAGGCCGCAGTCACGGCCACTGGCCGCATCGGCGGCGTGGCCTGCGTGGCGGCCGTGCTGGACAGCCGGTTTTTTATGGGCAGCATGAGCACGGCAGTGGGTGAAAAGATCACCCGGGCCGTCGAGTATGCCACGGCAAAGAAACTGCCGCTGGTCATCTTCTCGGCCAGTGGTGGTGCCCGGATGCAGGAGGGCATCTTCAGCCTGATGCAGATGGCCAAGACCAGCGCCGCCATCGAGCGGTTCTCCAGCAAGGGTGGGCTGTACATCAGTGTGTTGACCCACCCTACCACCGGCGGCGTCACGGCCAGCTTTGCCAGTCTGGGCGATATCATGCTGGCTGAGCCGGGGGCCCTCATTGGCTTTGCCGGGCCCCGGGTCATTGAACAGACCATCGGCGAACGCCTGCCGGAAGGGTTTCAGCGCAGCGAGTTCCAGCTGGAACACGGCTTTGTGGATAGAGTCGTGCCCCGCAGTGAACTGCGGGATACCCTCATCCAGCTTTTGCAGCTCCACGCGGGCGGGAGGAAAACGGAATGATAAAAGAACTCTTGGAGCAGCTTGCTCCGCTGGATGCCCGCATCGCAGCCCTCCGGGGCAGTGCACAGGATGAAGAGAGCCAGATGGCGGCGATTACGGCCAATGCCTCTGAGCTGGCCGAACTGGCTGTGGAAGAGGACGAGATCCTCCGCTACTGCGGCCCGCTGACCGCAGAAGACCGGGTCTTTCTGGCCCGCCACCCGGAGCGCCCTCACATCGATGAGACCATCAACGCCCTGTTCACCGATTTCTTTGAGCAGTGCGGCGACCGTCAGTGCCGGGAGGACAGGGCCATTCTGGGCGGCATCGCCCGCTTCCATGGGATGCCCGTGACCGTCATCGGCCACCGCAAAGGCTCTACATTGGAAGAAAATATGGCCTGCAACTTCGGCATGCCGGGGCCGGAGGGCTACCGCAAGGCACTTCGGCTGATGAAGCAGGCCGAAAAGTTTGGCCGGCCCATCATCACATTTATCGATACGCCGGGCGCTTATCCCGGTAAAGAGGCCGAGGAGCGGGGGCAGGGCGAAGCCATTGCCCGCAACCTCATGGAGATGAGCGGCCTGACCGTCCCAGTCATCGCCGTTGTCACCGGTGAGGGCTCTTCCGGCGGCGCTTTGGCGCTGGGTGTGGCGAACCACATCCTCATGCTGGAAAATGCCGTCTACTCGGTGCTCAGCCCGGAGGGCTTTGCCAGCATCCTCTGGAAGGATTCCTCCCGCAGCGGCGAAGCCTGCGAGATCATGAAACTGACCGCACAGGACCTGTATAAGGACGGCATCGTGGAGGAAATCATCCCCGAGCCGGTGGGCGGCGCACAGCGCAGCCATGCGGCTCTCTTTGCCGCAATGGATACGGCCCTCAGAGGCCATCTGGCCCAGCTCTGCAAGATGAGCGGGAAAGCGCTGGCTGACCAGAGATACAAAAAATTTCGTCAGATCGGAGAAGCAAAACGAGGATGAACGGTTTGCAGCTGATCGCCACCGGCGGGGCATTGCCCGGCCGCACGGTCACAAATGAAGAACTGAGCCGCACCGTGGACACCAGCGATGAGTGGATCACCACCCGCACCGGCATCCGGGCCCGCCACTGGTGCACGGCAGAGGAATCTGCCGCAACGCTGGCCATTGCAGCGGCAAAACAGGCGCTGGAACGCAGCGGCCTTGCCCCGGCGGATATCGCCTGCTGCGTCTGCGCCACTCTCTCGGCCCCGGATGCCACCCCCAGCGTAGCCTGTCAGGTGCAGCGGGCTCTCGGCCTGCCCGAGACGGCCCCTGCACTGGATGTCAACGCCGCCTGCTCCGGCTTTGTCTACGGCACTGCCGTAGCCCGGGGCCTGATGGCGACCATGGGCGGGCAGTATGCCCTTGTGGTGGGCTGCGAGGCCCTTTCCCGCCTCATCGACCCTGAAGACCGCTCCACCTGCGTGCTGTTTGGTGATGGCGCAGGTGCGGCCATTTTCCAGCTGACCGATGCTCCCTTTGCCATCACGCTGGGGGCCCGGGGCAGCGAGGCCATCCATGCAGGCGGGCCCAGCCGCACCGGTTCGGCTCCCATCAGCATGGACGGCAAGGCCGTGTTCCGCTTTGCGGTGGAAGCCCTGCCCCGCTGTCTGCATACAGTGCTGGACGAGACGGGCCTGACGCTGGGTGATCTGGATTGGGTGGTCTGCCATCAGGCCAACAGCCGCATCATCGACCACTGCATCCGGGCGCTCCACGCCGATGCCGGAAAATTCTACAAAAATATGGACCGCCACGGCAACACCAGTGCGGCCAGCATCCCAGTGGCCCTCAATGAGATGGCCGAGACCGGACTGCTGAAGCCGGGCCAGAAAGCGGCCTGCATCGGCTTCGGCGGCGGGCTGACCTGGGGCGGGATGCTGGTGACGTATAAAGGATGAGAGGCTTATAGCATACGGGGCGTAGCGTCTGTTGGAACCATCAGAGGCGGAGCGGAGGGCGGTTTCCTGCCGGGCGGCTCAATCGCAGCTTGTTTGCGATAGCTGGCAGGAAACTGCCGGACTGCCCCAGCCGAAGAGATGCCGTGTATGCTGCCTTCTCCGGCATTTTCCAGCAGACCAGAGAGCCGCTTTCAGAAAAACTCCCGCCCCTGCGGGCTGAGCCTTATTAGGAAGAATTATATGAAACTTTTGAACGAGATACTGGGAACAAAATATCCCATCATTCAGGGCGGCATGGCGAATATCGCCACCGGTGAGTTTGCCGCCGCCTGTTCCAATGCCGGTGCACTGGGCCTGATCGGTGCAGGCGGCATGGATGCCGAGGCTCTGCGGGCGAATATCCGCCGCTGCAAAGAGCTGACCGATAAGCCTTTCGGTGTCAACATTATGCTGATGAACCCTCAGGCCGACGAGTTTGCAAAGATCGTGGTGGAAGAGGGCGTCAAGGTCGTTACCACAGGTGCCGGAAATCCCGGCAAGTACGTCCCCATGTGGAAAGAAGCCGGCATCAAGGTCATCCCGGTGGTGGCCGCCGCCATTCTGGCAAAGCATCTGGCCCCGCTGGGCGTGGATGCCATCATCGCTGAGGGCACCGAGAGCGGCGGCCATGTGGGCGAGATGACCACCATGGCGCTGGTGCCTCAGGTGGTGGATGCTGTGGATGTCCCCGTCATCGCAGCGGGCGGCATCGCCGATGGCCGTCAGCTGGCCGCAGCCTTTGCGCTGGGAGCCTGCGGTGTTCAGGTGGGCACCTGCCTGCTGGTCAGTGAGGAGTGCCCGGTGCATGAGAACTACAAGGCCGCACTGCTCCGCGCCAAGGACAGCGATACCATCGTGACCGGCCGCATCGGCGGCACCCCCGTCCGTGTTCTCAAGAACCGGATGAGCCGGGAGTATGTCCGGCAGGAAAAGGCCGGTGCCGATAAGATGGAGCTGGAAAAATATACACTGGGCAGTCTGCGCCGGGCTGTCTTTGAGGGCGATACCACCACCGGAAGCCTGATGGCCGGTCAGGTGGCGGGCATGCTCCATGAGGTGCGGCCTGTGGCCGATATCCTCGATGAGCTGTGGGAGAGCGGGAGGCAGCGGATGAAAGCGCTGGCTGACTTATGCTGACCCTCGCGGGCAAGGCCCTGCCGGTGCCGATCTTACAGGGCGGCATGGGCGTGGGCGTCTCCCTCGGCGGGCTGGCCGGGGCTGTGGCAGCCTGCGGCGGCATGGGGTGCATCTCCACCGCTGATGCAGGCTACCGGGAACCGGACTTTGATAAGGATCCTGCCGCCGCCAATCTCCGCGCCCTGAAAAAAGAGGTACAGAAAGCAAAAGAACTTGCAAACGGTGCTGGTTTGGTGGCCATCAATGCCATGGTCGCCACCCAGAACTACGCCGACGCTGTCCGCACTGCTGTGGAAGCAGGGGTGGACGCCATCGTGTCCGGGGCAGGGCTTCCACTGGAACTGCCCGGTCTCGTGGAAAAAGCTGATGTGGCGCTGGCTCCCATCGTGTCCAGCGGCCGGGCGGCAAAACTCATCCTGCGCCGCTGGGCGAAAGAGTTTTCCCGCACCGCTGATTTCGTGGTCATTGAAGGCTGCAAGGCCGGCGGGCATCTGGGCTTTTCGGAAAAAGACCTTCTGGCCGGAAAGTGCCAGATGCTGGACGATATCCTGCCGGAAGTGCTGGCCGAGGTAAGACCCTATGAGGAACAGTTCGGCCACGCCATCCCGGTCTTTGTGGCCGGCGGCGTCTATACGGGCGAGGACATCGCCCACTATACAAAAATGGGTGCTGCGGGCGCACAGCTTGCCACCCGGTTCATCCCTACCTACGAGTGCGATGCCAGCCAGACCTATAAAGATGTCCTGCTGGCTGCAAAGCCCGAAGATGTGCGCATCATCCACAGCCCGGTGGGAATGCCGGGCCGTGCGCTGGCAACGCCGCTGGTGCAGAAGCTGGAGCAGGGAACACGTTTCCCGCCGAAGCACTGTGCCCGCTGCCTGAAAGCCTGCGACCCCGCAAAGGTACCCTACTGTATCACCCACGCCCTCATCGAGGCGGTGAAGGGCAATGTGGAAGAGGGACTCTTCTTCTGCGGGGCAAATGTGGGCCGTCTCGACCGGATGCGGAGCGTCCGGGAGCTGATGGAGGAACTGATGGACGATTGGAGGAAACACCAATGAAACTTGCCATCCTGTATGCCGGTCAGGGCTCTCAGCACCCCGGTATGGGCAAAGACCTTTATGAGAGATATCCCGCGTTCCGGGAGGCATTCGATGCCGCAGACCTCAGTTTTGACCTGCACAGCGTCTGCTTCGACGACCCGGAAGGCGTTCTGAATCAGACCCAGTATACCCAGCCCTGCATGGTGGCCTTTGCCGCCGGTGTCACGGCTGTGCTGAAAGAAAACGGTGTGAAGGCTGATTATCTGGCCGGGCTTTCTCTGGGCGAATATTCCGCGCTGGAAGCTGCCGGGGTCTTCACCCCGAAGCAGGCTGTGGAGCTGGCCGCATTCCGGGGACAGGCCATGGCTGACGCGGCCAGGGGCATTGAGTGCGGCATGACCGCAGTGCTGAACCTCGACCGCGACGCACTGGCAAAGTGCTGCGAAGAAGCGTCTGCTCTGGGCTGCGTCCAGATCTGCAACTACAACTGCCCGGGTCAGCTGGTCATCAGCGGCGAAAAGGCTGCCGTGGAAAAGGCTGCCGAGCTGGCAAAAGCTGCAGGTGCCCGCCGCTGCATCCCCCTGAAGGTCAGCGGCCCCTTCCACACCCGGCTGATGCATCCCGCGGGGGACGCGCTGGCAGAACGCTTTAAAACAGAAAAATTCGGCGAGATGAAAACACCTGTCCTCTTCAACTGTCTGGGACATGAAAAGGCCGACGGCGACACCATCCCCGCCCTGCTGGAAAAACAGGTGCAGAGCAGTGTCTATATGGAAGATACTCTCCGCCGTCTGGGAGAGCTGGGCGTCACCGATATCCTTGAGGTCGACCCCGGCAAGGCCCTGAGCGGCTTCGTGAAAAAGACGCTGGGCGCAGATGTCCACTGCACTGCCGTGGAAACGGCAGAGGAGCTGGAAGGGTTCCTGAACAGCTGGAAGGAGGCACAGGCATGAGCGAAGAAAAGCTGACCCGTGCCGCCGTAGTCACCGGCGGGAGCCGGGGCATCGGCCGGGCCGTCTGCGCGGCACTGGCAAAGCAGGGCTGCAATGTGGTGGTCAACTACTGCCACGGTGAAGCCGCTGCCACCGAAACCGCCGAACAGTGTCGTGCACTTGGGGTGCAGGCTGTCACGGTGCAGGCCGACGTTTCCACTGCCGAGGGCTGCAAGAAGCTGTTTGAAGAGGCAGTCAAGGCCTTTGGCCGAGTGGATATCCTGGTCAACAATGCGGGCGTCACCCGGGACAATCTCATCCTCCGGCTTTCCGAGGAGGATTTCGATACCGTCCTCAACGCCAACCTCAAGGGCGCATTCCTCTGCTGCAAGGAAGCCGCCCGTCGGATGGTGCGCCAGCGCTATGGCCGCATCATCAATCTGAGCAGCGTAGTGGGCCTGCGGGGCAACGCGGGCCAGACCAACTATTCGGCCAGCAAGGCGGGACTCATCGGCCTGACCAAGAGCCTTGCCAAAGAGCTGGCCAGCCGGAACGTCACCGTGAATGCAGTGGCCCCCGGCTTTATCGCCACGGATATGACAGCGGCTCTGCCGGAAGCAGTCCGCACCGAGATGTGCAAGACCATCCCGGCGGGCCGGGCCGGTCAGCCGGAGGACGTGGCAAACGCGGTGGCATTCTTCGCCGCCGAACAAAGCAGCTATCTCACCGGGCAGGTGCTCTGTGTGGACGGCGGCATGGCAATGTAAAAGGAGAAACTCTCATGGAAAAACGCAGAGTCGTCATCACCGGCCTCGGCACGGTCAACCCGCTGGGCAATACCGTGGCCGAGAGCTGGGCCGCAGCCCGGGCGGGCAAGTGCGGCATCGGCCCCATCACCCAGTTCGATACCAGTGAGTTCAAGTGCAGACTGGCAGGCGAGGTGAAAAACTTTGACCCTGAGACGGTGGTGGACAAGAAGGAAGCCCGCAAGATGGCCCGCTTCACCCTGCTGGCTCTGGGTGCTGCCGCTGAAGCCATCCGGGACAGCGGCATCGACTGCGAAGCTGAGGCCGAGGACATCGGCGTCATCGTGTCCAGCGGCATCGGCGGTCTGCCCACCATTGAGGAGCAGCACAGCCGCGGCCTTGAGAAGGGGATGGAGAAGGTCAGCCCGTACTTTGTGCCTATGGCTATCGCCAACATGGCCGCGGCCCAGATCGCCATCCGCTTTGGACTCAAGGGAATGTGCACCTGCCCGGTGACGGCCTGTGCCGGCGGCACCAATGCCGTGGGCGATGCCTTCCACCGCATCCGGGACGGCTATGAGCCGGTGATGGTCTGCGGCGGTGCCGAGAGCTGCATCAGCCCGCTGGGCATCGGCGGTTTCACCAGCATGAAAGCCCTGTCCACTGCGTCCGACCCCGCCGCGGCCAGCCTGCCCTTTGACGCACGGCGGGGCGGCTTCGTCATGGGCGAGGGCAGCGGCGTGCTGGTGCTGGAAGAGCTGGAACACGCCAAGGCCCGCGGCGCTCATATTTACGCTGAAGTAGTGGGTTACGGTGCCAACTGCGACGCCTATCACTTCACGGCTCCGGCTCCCGGCGGCGTGGGTGCGGTCGGCTGCATGAAGCTGACCCTGAAAGATGCGGGCCTTGCTCCGGAGCAGATCGACCACATCAACGCCCACGGCACCGGTACCCACATGAACGACAGCTGCGAGACGGCCGCCATCCATGCGGTGTTCGGAGAGCATGCCAAAGAGATCGCTGTGGTCAGCACCAAGAGCATGACCGGCCATCTGCTGGGCGGTGCAGGCGGCGTGGAGGCTGTGTTCACGGCGCTGGCCCTCCGGGACCAGTTCGCACCGCCTACCATCCACTACGAGCAGCCGGACCCCGAATGCGACCTGGATTATGTGCCCAACGTCGGCCGGGAGATGAAGATGGAGTACGCACTGAGCAACAGTCTGGGCTTTGGCGGGCACAACGCCTGCCTGGCCTTCAAGAAGTGGGAGGGCTGAGCTATGGCAGAACCCCGCACCGTCCGTGAAGAACCCAACGCCCTGACCAGCGAGGAGATCGCGGCCATCCTGCCCCATCGGTATCCCTTCGCACTGGTGGACCGCATCCTGGACTATGAGCCGGGACAGTGGGCCATCGGTCGGAAGTGTGTCAGCCGGAACGAAGAGTTCTTCTGCGGCCACTTCCCCGGCACCCCGGTCATGCCCGGTGTCCTTATTCTGGAAGCGCTGGCCCAGACCGGTGCCGTTGCAGCCCTGAGCCTGCCCGAGAACAAAGGCAAGCTGGCCCTCTTCGGCGGTATTAAAAATGCACGCTTCCGCAAGCAGGTGACGCCCGGTGATGTGCTCACCCTCCACTGCGAGCTGGTGGAGCAGCGCGGCCCGGTGGGCATCGGAAAAGCATCGGCCTATGTGGACGGCAAATGTGCCGCCACCGCAGAACTGACCTTCGTATTGACTTGAA
Organism: Faecalibacterium prausnitzii; assembly: GCA_002313795.1. Taxonomy (GTDB): domain Bacteria; phylum Bacillota; class Clostridia; order Oscillospirales; family Ruminococcaceae; genus Faecalibacterium; species Faecalibacterium prausnitzii_L. The sequence continues at coordinate 5,319 of DCCL01000289.1, read as the reverse complement.
CAATAAAAACAGAGAGGATAGTCCACAAAAGACTGTCCTCTCTGTTTTTTTGCATAAACTTATTTTTTGGTAGCCTGGGTCACGTCCAGCACCGGGAGGAAGGGGTCGAATACCAACCCCTCGACGCCGTTGGCCACCAGCAGGCGTTTCTGCTGAGTGAAGAGGGGGATAACGACACCATCTTCCAGGATCTGGCGCTCACACTGGGCCAGCAGGGAGCAGCGGGTGCTGCCGGTAGCTGAGGCGCTGGCGCTGAGCTGGGTGGTGTAAAGGGCGTTGTCGTAGCCGGTCAACCCATCGCCGAGAGGGGAGAACCGGGCCAGTGCCGAGTAGACACTGCCGCCCTCGGCCTGAATGGGAGCCAGTGCGATGGTGTAGTTCCCCTCGGAGAGCCGCTTATCGAACTCATCCTGCGCTACCTCTTCCACCGAGAAGAAGAGGGAAAACTCCTTCTGCCAGCTGCTGTTGATCTGTTCGGCAGTGTCGCTCAGACCGCTGCCCGCAGGGAGCAGCAGGGTGATGCGTCCGGAATCGGTGACGGAAACGCCGCTGTCCCGGGCAGCGATGTAGAGGCTGCGGGGGTCGCCGAAAGAGGGCCGCACATCACCGGCGGTCTGCCGATAGTCGATGCCGTCCACCGTGAGGCCGTCGGGAATGAGGCCCTTTGCTTCTGCGAACAGCCCGCCCGAAGGAACTTCTGCGGCGGCAGCGGCGGCACCGCCCAGAGCCTTCCGAAGCTCCGGAGAGGCAAAGATGGAATTGCAGTTGAAGAGCAGGCACCATGTAGTGTCGGAGTAGGAGATGCTCTGCAGAGAGGTGGGGGTGCCGGTATCGTCCAGCGCAGCGGTGCACTTCTCGTTGTTGATGAGCTCTTCGGCAGACTGGCCGGAGTTGGTGGTGTTCTGCACCAGACGCAGGCTGTCGATCTCATTGCCGGAGACGGCCCGGCGGAGGAACAGACCGCTGGATGTCCAGTTGTAGAGATAGAAGGGCCCGCTGGAAAGGGTGGAAGCACTGGTCAGGCCGTAGGTGCCCCGGGTGCTGTCGAAAAACTCTTCGTCGCAGGGCATGGCACCGGGCAGAGTCAGCTTGGAGAGAAAGGTCTCATCCGGGGCGCTCAGGTGGAACACCAGCGTCAGCGGGTCAGCCGCCGTGACGCCGAGAGAACTCTCGGGCATCCGGTCTGCCAGAACGTCTGCACTGTTTTCCAGTGCAGAAAACTCCACCGCATAGGGGGAGTTGGTACCGGGGCGGAACATCCGCCGGAAGGCAAAGACGAAATCCTCGGCGGTGATGGCATATTCGGTGGGATTGCCCTTTGTGGCCGTATAAGTCAGGCCGTCTTTCAGATAGAATGTATAGGTACGCTTGTCGGAGGAGATCTCCCACCGCTGGCAGAGGTCGGGGGCAAGGTCGCCGGAAGGAGTGCGGCGGACAAGGCCGCTGTAGAGGTTCTCGCAGGCGATGACGTCGGAGGCATTGGAAGCCACCTGAGGGTCGAGGTTTGCGGGGATAGAGTCCACGAACCAGGTAAAACTGTTGGAGCCGGAACCGCAGGAGGTGAGGCTCAGCACAAAAAACGCAGCCAACAGGGCTGCGATAAGACGAAGCTGTTTCAAGAGATGTATCCTTTTCTATATCGTATCGTGCCGACGCAGCGGCACGGAAAAGCAAAACGCGGAATGACGCAAAGCTGCGTCGAAAAATGGGAACGCTATAAGTGTAACAGAAACCGGGAGAAAAGACAATCGACATTTTGTGGATTTGCGTGGACATTTTGAGCCAAGGTTTGGGGTTTTCCGTTGCCAATCGGGCGCAAATGTTCTATAATGAAGAGCGCAATGCATTTTCTCCTGCGGCAGAGGCCGGCAGGAGTGCCATACCATTTTATAGAGGAGGTTCTTTTTTATGCAGAAGGAACAGCAGGAACTTGCAAAGCTGATCAAGGGCAAGAAGGTTGCCTTTATCGGCGCCGGCGTCAGCCATAAGAAACTGATCGAGGAGTTCGTGGGCATGGGGGCCCATGTCACCCTCTGCGACCAGAAGAAGAGCGTGGAAGAGTTCGGCGACTACGCCGCCAAGATCAAGGAGCTGGGCATCGACCTGAGCCTGGGCGAGAACTATCTGGACGGTTTCAAGGGCCAGGACATCATCATGCGCACCCCCGGTTTCGTGGGCTACTTTGAAAAGCCCCTGCAGGATGCCATGGCTGCGGGCACCATGGTCACCAGTGAGGTGGAGCTGTTCTTCCAGTTCTGTCCCTGTGAGATCGTGGCAGTGACCGGCTCTGACGGCAAGACCACCACCACCACCCTCATCTCCAAGTTCTATGAGGCCGCAGGCCGCAAGGTGCATCTGGGCGGCAACATCGGCGCAGCCCTGCTGCCCATGCTGCCCGAGGTCAGCCCCGACGATGTGGCTGTGGTGGAGCTGTCCAGCTTCCAGCTCATCAGCATGCACCAGAGCCCCAACATCGCAGTGGTCACCAACGTGACCCCCAACCACCTCGACCACCACAAGGATATGCAGGAGTACATCAACGCAAAGCGGAACATCCTGCTCTACCAGACCCCGCCCTGCCGTGCCGTGCTGGGCTATGAGAACGAAATCAGCCGCTCCATGCAGAAGGACTGCAAGGGCACGCAGGTCTGGTTCACCCGCCTGCATGAGACCGACAACGGCGCATTCCTGCGGAAAGACGGCATGCTCTGCATGGCAGAGAACGGCGTCGTGACCCCCTTCCTCGCTCAGAAGGACGTCAAGCTGCGGGGTCTGCACAACATTGAAAACCTGCTGGCTGCTGCCGCTGCCGTCTGGGGCGAGGTGCCCGTAGAAGCCATCCAGAAGGTGGGCAGCACCTTCACCGGCGTGGAACACCGCATCGAGCCGGTGCGTGTGCTGGACGGCGTCACCTATTACAATGACTCCATCGGCACCAGCCCCACCCGCACCATTGCCGGTCTGCGCAGCTTTGACCAGAAAGTGATCCTCATTGCAGGCGGCTATGACAAACACATCCCTTATGAGCCTCTGGCTCCCGAGATCATCCAGCACGTCAAGCACCTCATCCTGATGGGTGCTACCGGCCCCCGCATTGAGAAGGCTGTCCGGGAGCGCCCCGAGTTCGAGGGCTGCGGTCTGGACATCCAGCATGCCGATGATATGCAGCACGCTGTGGAGCTGGCCCGTGCCTGCGCTCAGCCCGGTGATGTGGTCATCCTCAGCCCGGCCAGCGCTTCTTTCGACCTCTATCCCAACTTTGAGGTGCGCGGCCGCGCTTATAAGAAGATCGTCAACGACCTGAAGTGATCGCACAGGTAAAGACAGAAAGGCAGAAGCAGCGTTTTCGGAACGCCTGCCGTGGAAAGCTCTGTCTGGGGGCGACGATGCCGCTGGCACTGAACCTCTTCGGCAAAAGCCAGCCGGGCCGATTCTTTGCCGGGCCGACGCTGGCGCTGGATGTAGGTGGCAGCACCGCCTGGGCTGCGGGCCACGCCAACCCCGAGGAGCTGGCGGGCTTCCTGAACTTCTGCGGCTGTGAGGCCGTGGTGTTGGATGAATCGGAGTGCCCTGCCCCGGCGGGATGGAAGAGGGCGAAGACCCATACAGTCTTCGGCCTGAGGCCCGGGACGCAGCTGCCGCTGCCTCCGGTCGATGAGTCCCTCTGGCAGGGTCTGACCCGGAACACGGAGCCTGCTGCCGGAACAGTGGCCGATGTGCTCTTCCCCGATCGGCCCGCCCGGCGGGATGACTTTTATTCGGAACTCTGCACCAAGCGAAGCCGGGGCCTTGCCCGGGTCTGGGCGCTGGAACAGGCGGAAAATCTTGTCTGCACCGTGGGCGTCTATGCCATGGCAGACGGGCAGGCCTATATGGCCTGCGGAGAGACCGCAGAGCCGCTGCGGGGCAGAGGCATCGGCGGACGGCTCATCGTAGAGATGGCAAATACTCTCTCGGCAGAGGGCTGGAGACCGGTCTTTCTGTGCAGCCCGGAGCGGGTGCGCTTTTACACCCGGCTTGGGTTTGAGAAGATGGGGGAGTATGCGAGGTGTGAGGCAGATTTTTAAGATAATAAGATAAACGGCAGCGCCCGCCTGTAGCGGGGGGTGAAGTTTTACTTTCCGTTAAATGGCTTTTCGCTCCGCGGGCCAGAGGTTTCGCTGGCGCGAAAGGTTAAATCGCTTTGATTGCAGAGAAACGTTCTCTTTTGC
>DCCL01000289.1:0-939 GCA_002313795.1 Faecalibacterium prausnitzii | reverse complement strand
CTTCGCAGCAGGTGTTACGCTTGTGCTGACGCAAAGTCCATCTTTGATTTTCGGCGAAGCCGTAAATAGGAGAAGCGTAAAAACCGTTAAGATGTCAGCGCCGAACGGCGCGACATCAGGTTTTTGTGGCTTCGACTTCTTCTTTAAGATCGTTAAGAGCGAGCAGACCTTGACACCGGGTTGCGGCTCCCAGCAGTTCCTCCCTGTTTCCGCCGCTGGCGGCGGAGCGAACAGCCCGCTTGCGACAGTAGAAACTAAATCCCCGCCACAAGCGGGAGCACTCGTTTCCCTTACCCAAAACAGCCTTGCGTCAGCAGCAACCCCACCCTGCCCCACAGACCAGCTGATAAATAAAACCGCAAAACCTTCGTAGAATAAATAAGGATTCAACGTAATGTCAATATTAAACCACTTTTTCGATTATAAATCCGAGGTTCTGGCATTGGATGAAAAGGCCCTCGAGCTCTGCCAGCCCTACTTCAAGCAGATGGAGGAGATCCGCGACTATAACCAGCTCAAGATGCTGAAAGCTTTCGCGGATACTCAGATGTCCTCTACCGATATGCTGGGCACCACAGGCTATGGCCTGTGGGATACCGGCCGCGCCAAACTGGAGCAGATCTTCGCCGAGGTGATGGGTGCAGAGGATGCGCTGGTGCGCAGCCAGTTCCAGAGCGGTACCCATACGCTGGCAGTGGCCCTCTTCGGCCTGCTGCGGGCCGGTGATACCCTGCTGGCCGCTACCGGCCGTCCCTATGACACGCTGGAAGGCGTTATTGGTCTGGACGGCAAGGGCAAAGGTACCGGTACCCTGATGGATTACGGCGTCAAGTACGACGAAGCTCCCCTCAAGGCCGATTTTACCCCGGACTATGACCTCATCGCGCAGAAGGCTCCCGGGGCCAAGGTCTGCCATATCCAGCGCAGCCGCGGCTATCT
>DCCL01000206.1:7259-7584 GCA_002313795.1 Faecalibacterium prausnitzii | reverse complement strand
CAGAAAACCCAATCCCCGCTACAAACGGGAAATGCTGTTTATTTTAAAAACAAAACCTCGCGCCAGCAGCATCTCCCCCTCCATACCCAAATCTTTTATAATATCTTGACTCTACAACGATAGTAGAGTTTACTATAGAGTACGGAAAGGAAGACTGCCCATGAAATCCTGTGCAAATCTCAGCGCAGGGGGAGAGGGCAGACAAGTCAACGTAAATGGAACAGAATCTCACCAGCGGCAGCGTGCTGAAAAATATCCTCGCCTTCTCGCTGCCTTACCTGCTCTCTTATTTTTTGCAGACCCTCTACGGCATGGCCGACCTCTT
>DCCL01000206.1:6842-7225 GCA_002313795.1 Faecalibacterium prausnitzii | reverse complement strand
TTTATCATCGGCCAGTTTGAGGGGGTGGCCAGTACAACGGCAGTTTCTATCGGCAGTCAAGTGATGCATATGCTCACGGTGATGCTGGTAGGCGTTGCCATGGGCACCACTGTCTGTATTGGCCGTGCCGTGGGAGCCGGAGACAAAAAAGAAGCTGCCCGGGTCATCGGCAATACCGTCACCCTGTTCCTGCTGGGGTCGGTGGTGCTGGCAGGCGGGCTGCTCTGTGCCGTGAACGGCATCGTGAAGCTGGTCTCCACCCCGGAAGAAGCAGTGGCCGGCACGACGGTCTACCTCATCATCTGCTTCATCGGCATTCCCTGTATCACAGCCTATAATGTGCTGGCTTCGATCTTCCGGGGGATGGGCGACTCGAAAAGCCC
>DCCL01000206.1:418-6791 GCA_002313795.1 Faecalibacterium prausnitzii | reverse complement strand
ATGTATTTTATTGCAGCGGCCTGCGTGGTGAACATCGGATTGGACTTCTTCTTTATGGGAGCACTCCACCTCGGCCCGGCAGGTGCGGCACTGGGCACGACCCTTTCGCAGGCGGTCAGCGTTCTGCTGGCCCTCTGCGTTATTCTGAAACGGAAGGACGGCATCCGGCTCAGCCGGGCCGATTTCCGCCCCCGGAAGGCTACAATGAAAAATATCCTCTCCATCGGTCTGCCGGTGGCGGCGCAGGATGGTTTCATTCAGGTGTCCTTCATGCTCATCACCATCATGGCAAACCAGCGCGGGTTGACTGACGCAGCGGCGGTAGGCATCGTGGAGAAGATCATCAGTTTCCTCTTCCTTGTGCCCAGCTCCATGCTTTCCACGGTGTCGGCTCTCGGTGCCCAGAACATTGGTGCAGGCAAGCCCGACCGTGTGGACAAGCTCCTGCGGTATGCCATCGCCATTGGCGTCTGTTTTGGCACGGTGATGGCTGCAGCGATGCAGTTCATCGCCCCCGCTGTGGTGCGGCCCTTCACTTCCGATGAGGCAGTAGTGCTGGCCGGTGCGGTCTATATCCGGGGCTATATCTTCGACTGCCTGTTTGCGGGCATCCAGTTCAGTTTCAGCGGTTATTTCTGCGCCTGGGGCAAGTCGGGGCTTTCCTTCCTGCACAATACGCTGTCCATCCTGCTGGTGCGCATCCCGGGAGCCTATGCGGCCTGCCGGTTCTTCCCTCGGACCCTGCTCCCCATGGGCCTTGCGTCGGCCTGCGGCTCCCTGTTTTCCAGCGTGGTTTGTGTCCTGCTGTACCGCTGGCTCAAGGAAAAGGTAAGGGAGGAAAACCATGTCTGAGCGGGAACTTTTCCAGATCGGGCAGGTGGCGAAGCTCTACCACCTCAGCGTGGGGACGCTGCGCCATTATGAGCAGATGGGACTGCTGAAGCCCGAATACACCGACCCATCCTCCGGCTACCGCTACTACAGCGTCCGGCAGTTCGAAGAGCTGACCAGCATCCGGTATCTGCGTGCGCTGGGAATGCCGCTGGAAGAGATCGCGGCCTACCTGCAGAACCGGGATGTAAAGACCATCGCGGCAGCGCTGCGCCGACAGAAAGTTCTGATCGCCCGGAAAAAGCAGGAGCTGGACATCATCGAACGAAAGATCGACCACCGCCTTGCGCAGCTTGAGGACGCCAGCCGGGCCGAGCTGGACGTCATCCATCTGGTGGAGCAGCCCGCCCGCCGCATTGTCTGGCTGCGGGCGGAGGTGAAGTTCAACTCGTACCTCTGGCTGGAAGAGTCCATCCGCAGGCTGGAACGGGACCAGTCCGTTCCCCTGAGTTACATCGGCAAAGTGGGGGTAGGCGTCTCCCGGGAACATCTGCTGGCGGGGAAATATGACCACTACGACCTCGTGTTCCTTGTGCTGGATGAAGAAGATATCTATGACGGCAGGATAGAGCAGCTGCCGGCCGGGAAGTGCGTCTCGGTGTACTTCCGGGGCAGCCACGACCGGGCAGCGGAATATTACGTCCGGCTCATGGACTACCTCAGGGATAACGGCCTGCAGGCTGCGGGATTCTCCCGGGAAATGACCCTCATCGATGACTGCATCTCAGCCGACCCATCCACCTATGTGACGGAGATCTGCATCCCGGTGGAGGACGCCGGATAAACCCGGCAGGCCGGGGGATTGATTCCACGAAAAAAGGTGGTACAATAAAGATATTACCAGTAGCTTACTGGGGATTCGTACAAAAAGGAGCGTTTTGCAATGCGTAAAGATTTTGGTGCTAATCCGTGGTTCTACCCGCTGCCGGTGCTCATCATCGGCACTTACGATGAGAACGGCAAGCCGGACGCGATGAACGCGGCCTGGGGCGGTCTGTATGATACCAACCTTGTGGAGCTCTGCCTGAGCGCAGGCCATAAGACTACCAAAAACATCAAGGCCAGAAAGGCGTTCACCATCAGCTTTGCCGATGCGGAGAATGTAGCAGCTGCCGACTATGTGGGCATGGTCTCCGGCAATGACACCCCGGACAAGATGGAAAAATCCGGCCTGACTGCCGAGAAGAGCGCAAAGGTGGACGCACCCCTCTTCACCCAGCTGCCCCTGACGCTGGAGTGCAAGTATGTTCACAGTACCGAAGAGGGCAACATCATCGGTGAGATCGTCAACATCAGCGCCGACGAGCGCATTCTGGGCGCAGACGGCAAGGTGGATATGGCAAAATTCCACCCCATCTCCTATGAGCCTGTCCACAACGGCTACCATGTTCTGGGTGAGCGGGTCGGCACGGCTTTCAGTGACGGTGCAAATCTGAAGTAAACCTGTTGTGCTATGAAAGTGCCTTTGCCCTGCAAAGAGGGAAAGGCACTTTTTCTCTGCAAAAACACGGGTTTTCGTTGATTCTACTGCGGGTCGGTTGCGAGAAAGAATGCGGCTCGGTATAATGAAGCCAGAAACAGACGCTTGTACCTGACAGGAGGCAGAGAAGATGTACGAACTGGACAAGGCTGCATTTGGTCATTTTCTGGCTCAGCTGCGCAAAGAAAAAGGCATGACCCAGAAGGAACTTGCCGCAACGCTGTATGTGTCCGATAAGGCCGTCAGCAAGTGGGAGCGGGGGCAGAGCGTGCCTGATATCTCGCTGCTGGTGCCGCTGGCGGAACAGCTGAATGTGACGGTGGCAGAGCTTTTGCAGGGCCGGAGGGTAGAGGAAGAGCAGCGCTTTACCCGGGAGGAAACGGAGGAGCTCATCCGCAGAGCCCTGACTTTTTCGGAGGAGCCGCCGGAGCGCCGACAGGCGCGGACGAAGAAGTATCTGCCGGTGTTTGTCGTTTGTTCGTTTCTCGGCCTTGCGGAGGCACTGACAGTCTGGCGCGCAGGGATGGCCGATGCGGGAGAATCAAAGATGCTGCTCATCTTCGGCGTAGTGTTCGGCATCGTCTATGGAGCTTACAGCATGTTCTGGATGACAGAGACGCTGCCCCGCTATTACGACGAGAACCATATCTGCAATTTTGCGCAGGGAGGATTCCATATCTATATCCCAGGGGTGTACTACAACAACCGCAACTGGAAGCATATTTTAAGGGCGCTCCGGGTGTGGTCGATGGCGTCGCTGATCATCATGCCGCTCTGCACGGCGATGACAGTCCTGTTCGAACATATTACCGGCTGGCAGGTGTGGGGCGTGGTGGTCGTCGTATATATCGGCTCGCTATTCGGGATCATTATTATTTCAGCGAAAAAATATGAATGAGACAGGAGAGATGACATGCTCAAGGATTCACAGCTCGACCTCTGCGGCCGGGTGGATTTTGCCCGCACTGCGCCGCTGCTGGGGCGGAATGAGGCGTTCTCGTTTGCCTGCGCAGGCTGCGGCGACTGCTGCCGGGGACGGGAAGATATCGTGCTGTCAGGCTTCGACCTGTGGCGCATCGCGGCCCGGCTGCGGCTGCCGCCCCGGATCGTGGCCCGGGCGTTCTGCCGGGAATCCATCGGGTCGGTGAGCCATCTGCCGGTGCACCGGCTGGCCCCGGTGAAGGAGGAGCGGAACAACTGCCCCTTCCTCACGGAAGATCACTGCGCCATCCACGACGCCGAACCGCTGGTCTGCGCCCTTTATCCGCTGGCACAGGAGATCAGCCGGGAAGGGGAGGTCAGCTACTTCTTGCAGCCCACCGGCTGCGGGGGCCGGGTGATTGAAGCCAAAGTGGAGGACTATCTGTCCCGCTACGATGTGCCCGCCCGGGAACAGACGGATGTGCGCTGGGCGCAGACCTGCATGGAACTGGAAGACGAGGTGGAGCCGCTGGACGGCACGCTGGAACCGCCCCTGCGCCGCCGGATGCAGACAAAACTCTGGCAGGCACTCTATTTCCGGTATGACTACACCCGCGCTTATCTGCCTCAGCTGGAAGAAAACCTCATCTGGCTGAAAGAAGAGCTGCAAAAACTCACGGACTATCAGCAGAGACGAAATAACAATCGAAAAAAGTGATAAATAAATGCAATTTAATCGATAATTAAAGCCGAAACAGCGTTGCCATCGGGCAGGAGTTGTGATATACTTCACGAGTGTAAAGCAGATGACCCATTTGCTGGACCTGTAAAATGCATTTTCTGCGCGGCATCCTGCTGCCGCGAAATCTGAAAAATTGAGGAGAATAGATCATGCGTAAAATCACTCGTCGTTCGTTCCTGGCCGCTGCCGCTGTCTGCGGCGCTGCTGCTGCCCTGACCGCCTGCGGCGGCTCTGCATCCTCCACCGCTGCTTCCTCTGTGGCTTCTTCTGCTGCATCCGGCTCCGCTGCGGCTGCATCCGGCGATACTTACACCGTTGGCATCTGCCAGCTGGTGGAGCACGCTGCTCTGGACGCTGCAACGCAGGGCTTTGAGGATGCTCTGACCGCAGAGTTCGGCGATAAGGTGAAGTTCGATTTCCAGAACGCACAGAACGACTCCGCTACCTGCGCTACCATTGCCAACGGCTTTGTCTCCGCAGGCGTTGACCTCATCATGGCAAACGCTACCCCCGCCCTGCAGGCTGCACAGGCTGCTACCAACGAGATCCCCATTCTGGGAACCTCCGTCACCGAGTACGGCGTGGCTCTGGGCCTGAGCGATTTCTCCGGCACCGTGGGCGGCAACATCTCCGGCACCTCCGACCTGGCCCCGCTGGATCAGCAGGCTGAGATGATCACCGAGTGGCTGCCTGATGCAAAGAAGGTGGGCCTGCTGTACTGCTCTGCTGAGCCCAACAGCCAGTATCAGGTGGACGAAGTCCAGAAATATCTGGAAGCTGCCGGTGTCACCGCTACCCAGTATTCCTTCTCCGACTCCAACGATCTGGCTTCCGTCTGCCAGAAGGCTGCTGACGAGAACGATGCTCTGTATGTTCCCACCGATAACACCGTTGCTGCCAACACCGGCATCGTGGACGGCATCTGCCGCCCCGCCAAGAAGCCCGTCTTTGCCGGTGAGGAGGGCATCTGCTCCGGTTGCGGCGTGGCTACCCTGTCCATCAGCTACTACGATCTGGGCTACACCACCGGCGAGATGGCTGTCAAGATTCTGAAGGGCGAATCCGATATCGCCACCATGCCCATCGAATACACCGATGTGACCAAGAAGTACAACAAGACCATCTGCGATGATTTGGGCCTGACCGTTCCCGAAGGCTATGAGGCCATCGAAGGCTAAGCATTAGCAAACCTGAAAAAATAGCGGAGAAGAGCGATTTTCTGCCCTTCTCCGCTTTGGCGTATCCATACAGAAATGTAAAAAAGTGTAATAAAATAACAGGAGGAGATCATTTTGGATATTCTTGCAAGACTGGCGAACCTCCCCGGTGCACTGCCGGGTGCGTGCGCACAGGGCCTCATCTGGGGCATCATGGCCATCGGCGTCTACCTCACTTACCGCATCCTTGATGTGGCCGACCTGACCGTTGACGGCTCTTTCGGCACCGGCGGCGCGGTCTGCGTCATGTGCCTGCTCTCCGGACAGAACGTCTGGGTGTCGCTGCTCATGGCTCTGCTGGCGGGCCTTGCCACCGGCCTCATCACCGGTCTGCTCCACACCTTCATGGGCATTCCGGCTATTCTGGCCGGCATCCTGACCCAGCTGGCTCTCTACTCCATCAACCTGAAGATCATGGGCAAGGCCAACCAGTCCATCAACGTGGATAAATACGACCTGCTCATCTCCCTGCGCTGGGTCAAGGAAGCTGCCCTCCACAACCCGCTGGTCATGGTGGTCATCGTCACTGCTGTGGTCATCGGCGTGCTCTACTGGTTCTTCGGCACTGAGCTGGGCTGCGCCATCCGTGCCACCGGCTCCAACCCCAATATGTCCCGTGCACAGGGCATCAACACCAACTTCAACATCGTGCTGGGTCTGGCCGTCTCCAACGGCCTGGTCGCCCTGTCCGGCGCTCTGTTGAGCCAGTATCAGGGTTTTGCCGATGTCAGCATGGGCCGCGGCGCTATCGTTATCGGTCTGGCTGCTGTCATCATCGGCGAGGCCATCTTTGGCCGCATCTTCCAGAACTTCGCCCTCAAGCTGCTGAGCGTTTCTCTGGGCGCGATCATCTACTACATCGTCATCCAGCTGGTGCTGACCCTCGGCTTCGACGCAAACCTGCTCAAGCTGCTGAGCGCTTCTGTGGTGGCTGTGTTCCTCGCTGTGCCGTACTGGAAGGGCAAGTATTTCGCAAAACCGGCGGCAAAGAAAGCAAACAAGGAGGGCGCAAAAAATGCTTGAGATTCGGAATGTTTCCAAGACGTTCAATGCGGGCACGGTCAACGAAAAGACGGCCCTCAATAACCTGAACCTGAAACTGAACGAGGGCGATTTCGTCAC
>DCCL01000206.1:0-374 GCA_002313795.1 Faecalibacterium prausnitzii | reverse complement strand
ACCGTCATCGGCGGCAACGGCGCAGGCAAATCCACCATGCTGAACGCAGTGGCCGGCGTCTGGCCTGTGGACTGCGGCAAGATCATTATCGACGGCGTGGACGTCACCCGCCTGAGCGAGCATCAGCGCGCCGCCTACATCGGCCGCGTGTTCCAGGACCCCATGACCGGCACTGCCGCCACCATGCAGATCGAAGAGAACCTTGCCCTTGCAGCCCGCCGCGGCAAGCCCCGCACCCTCCGCATCGGCATCACCAAGGCAGAGCGGGAGCAGTACCGCGAACTGCTCAAGAGCCTTGACCTGGGCCTTGAGAACCGTCTGACCGCCCGCGTGGGCCTGCTGTCCGGCGGTCAGCGTCAGGCGCTGACCCTGCT
>DCCL01000246.1:5129-7677 GCA_002313795.1 Faecalibacterium prausnitzii | reverse complement strand
GAGCCGATGGGGGTACCGCCGGTGTAGACCAGGCAGATGCCGTAGACCACCTGCTGCATGCCCAGGGTAGCGATGAAGGGTTGGACTTTCAGGTAACTGACCACCAGACCGTTGGCCAGACCAACGATGGCGCAGATGGCGATGACGAGGATGAAGACCACAGGGGTGGGCAGAGTGGGCATATTGGGATAGAACTTGCCGGCTGCGCCCTCGGTCTGTGCGAAAATGCAGGCCAGGCAGGCTGCAAAACCAGCCAGACGGCCTGCGGACAGGTCGTTACCGGTGGTGATCAGACAGCCGGAGATGCCCAGAGCGATGATATAACGGATCGAGACGTTCTTGAACAGGTTGACGATATTGGCCAGTGCAAAGAAGTTGGGGTGGATGATGCCCACGATGAGGGAGACCGCCAGCATCAGGACGATGATAGCGTTGTTGCCCAGCCATTTCTTTACAGACTTGCCCGTTACTTTCTTGGTAGCTTCCACGATAGACAGCCTCCTTGTTTACTGATTGGCCGCAGCCGCCTCGGGCGCGGTCTCGAACTGGGTCGCCAGAGCCATGATGTTCTCCTGGGTAGCGTCCTTGCCGTCGATAAAGCCGGTGATACGGCCATCGCACATGACCATGACACGGTTGGACATACCGATGATCTCGCTCATCTCGGAGGAGATCATGATGATGCTCTTGCCCTGCTTTGCCAGGTCGGCGATGATGCAGTAGATCTCATACTTTGCGCCGACGTCGATGCCGCGGGTAGGCTCATCCAGAATGAGGACATCCGGGTTGTTCGCCAGCCAGCGGGCGATCAGCACCTTCTGCTGGTTGCCGCCGGAAAGGCTCTTGATCTGGGTCTTGGGGCTGGGCACCTTGATGGCCATCTTCTCTTTGTTGGTGGCGACCAGGTCGAGGATCTTCTTATCGTCCAGCATGATGGGGCCCTTGCGCAGAGCGTCCAGCGAGGCGATGGAGATGTTATCGGCCACGCTCAGCACGCCCATGATACCGGTCGCGCGGCGGTCCTCAGTCAGCAGGGCCACGCTGTGGCGGATGGCGTCACGGGGCTGCTTGATGGTGACTTCCTGACCCTTGATCCACACCTTACCGGAGGTATGGGCACGCAGGCCGAAGATGCCTTCCATCAGCTCGGTACGCTGTGCACCCACCAGACCGGCCACGCCCAGGATCTCGCCCTTCTTCAGCTCGAAGCTGCAGTGGCGGAAGGAACGGGGGTGGATGGAGGTGAAGTCTTCCACCTTCATCATGACCTCATCGGAGGGGTGGTTCTCCAGCGGAGGATACAGGTTCGAGAGCTCACGGCCGACCATCTTGGCGATGATCTGCTCCTTGGTCATATTGGCCACGTCCCACTTGCCGATGTAATGGCCATCACGCATGATGGTGACTTCGTCGGCAATGACCTTGATCTCGTCCATCTTATGGCTGATGTAGACCAGTGCAACGCCCTGCTCTTTCAGCTCGTTCATGATGCGGAACAGCGACTCGACCTCGTTTGCGGTCAGGGACGAGGTGGGCTCGTCCAGAATCAGCACTTTGCAGTTTGCAGAAACTGCCTTTGCGATCTCCACCATCTGCATCTGTGCAATGCTCAGGCTGCCCAGCTTTGCATGGGAGTCGATGTCCAGCTTCAGCTTCTTCAGCAGTTCATCGGTATCCTTGTACATCTTGGCGTGGTCCACGATGGTGATGGGGCCGACCTTCTTGGTGGGGTAGCGGCCCAGCCAGATGTTCTCAGCCACGGTACGGGCCGGGATGGGCTGCAATTCCTGATGCACCATGGCGATGCCTTTTTCCAGTGCATCCAGAGGGGTGGGGATGACAACTTTCTTCCCCTCATACTCGATCTCGCCCTCATCCATCTTGTAAATGCCGAACATGCACTTCATCAGGGTGGATTTGCCGGCGCCGTTCTCGCCCATCAGGGCCATGACCTTGCCGGGGCGAAGCTCCAACTGCGCGTGGTCCAGCGCTTTCACGCCGGGGAAAGTCTTGACCACGCCTTTCATTACCAGACGGTATTCTGACATTCCTCAGAGCCTCCTTATCTATGGTTTCCGAGTGCCAGTTTTTTCCTCAGACTCTTTAAAACAAGGCGCGTGCGCCGAGATGTATTCTCGCACGCACGCGCTTTTTAGCTTTACTCAAGCCTTATTGGTTCACTGCGCACCTTGCAACGATAGGGGATTGGAAAAACTGCTTATTTGAGGTACTGAGAAGCGTTCTCCTTGGTGACCTTGACGTAGTCGACCCAGTAGTACTCCTCAACATTGCCGCCCTCGACGAACAGCTTGGTAGCAGCAGCAGCAGCGGTAGCCTGGCCCACGTCATCGTTCAGGACGGTGCCGGTCATGTTGCCATCGACGACGTTCTGGACAGCCTCGCTCAGTGCATCAACACCGACCAGATAGATGTCCTTGCCGACGGTGCGGCCAGCCTGCTGGATGGACTGCAGAGCGCCCAGAGCCATAGCATCGTTGTTGCAGAAGACGACTTCGATCTTGTCGCCGTACTGTGCCAGAGCGTTTGC
>DCCL01000246.1:0-5097 GCA_002313795.1 Faecalibacterium prausnitzii | reverse complement strand
TCCCAGTTATCCAGGTACTCGTACAGGCACTCGACTTCCTTGCCGGCGTCGGTCAGAGCCTTGATGGAGTACTCGGTGCGGTACTGAGCATCGATGTTCTCGGGGTCGCCCTTGCACATGATGTAGGTGATCTTGCCATCACCGTTGATATCGCCCTGAGTGTCGGTCTCCAGGATCAGCTCGCCCTGATAAGTACCGGACTGACGTGCATCTGCACCGACGTAGCAGCACTTGCCAGCGTAGGAATCCAGCACGCTCTTGTCGGGCTCACGGTTGATGAAGACGATAGGAGTCTCAGAGGGAGAGATGGTATCGACGATAGTCTGTGCAGAAGTAGTCTGGACGGGGTTGATGACCAGGACATCCACGCCCTGCTGCAGGAAGGTGTTGATCTGCTCGGTCTGGGTGTTCTGGTCGTTCTTGCCATCGACGATGGTAACGGCATAGCCCATATCCTTCAGGTACTCTTCCAGATCGGTGCGGTACAGGGTCATGAAGTTATCAGCGAACTGGTAGATGCAGACGCCGACGTTAGCAGAACCGGAAGCAGCAGCGGTAGAGGAAGCTGCAGCAGAAGAAGCTGCCACAGAAGAAGCAGCAGTAGAGCTGGAAGAGCCGCCGCAGGCGGTCAGGACACCGGCAGCACCCACAACAGCGGAAGCCTTCAGGAAGTCACGACGAGAAATCATTTTCATAATCTTGTTCTCCTTCATTACGCTTATCACAAGCATCTCGCGGAGCGCACTCTCAGCGCGTCTCGCGGTTTCTGTTTGTATTATAACCGTCTCCGGAACGCTTCGCAATGGGACAATTCACCAAGATTCTTTATTGGTTTTTGTGCGTGTTTAACAATACCTTCTGTTGTATCCCAAAATCTTTTTGTCAGGCAGCACAATTTTTCATGTTCGTGCAACGAGTGTACAAAATTATTGTCTCTGTGAGGAATTTCTGTGGAAACAGTCACAAAGTTTTCGACAGCATTCGTCCTTTCATGCAACAATTTTATCAGCCTGCTCCAAAAATCTGTTTTTCCCGGAAATTCCCGCATGAAAGGCGCTTCTTCGGGAAAATCTTTCTCACACATTGACGGGTTTACCCAGAATGTGGTAATATATTAAATGACTTATAATAAGAATCAGATCATAAGATAAAAAGTATCTGTCGCAGCCGGCCCCGCAGGACCTCCTGCGTTCGTTTCCGCCACAATCTCTGGTATCACAGGAGCGACGATCATGTCCGAACTTTCCGATAATTCGATGACAAGGCAACAGGCCGAGCAGGAGATGGCCTGTCTTCGCAGGATCTACAAGACGGTCCGCCTGCTGGACGAGACCACCCTCAGCGAACAGCCCTGCTACCCGCCCTGGAAAAACGCCCATCCCTGCACCCGCTGTGTGGGCCGGGAGGCGCTGGACGGCAAATGTCAGTGTTCCAAGCTGGAGCTGCTGGACGGCAGCCTGTATCAGGTGACGGCCCGTTACCTGCTGGTGGACGGCAAGCCCATGGTGATGGAGCTCATCCTCCCCATGGACCCCGATGTGCACCCGCACGACCGTTCCAACGACCTCCTCTACATCGACGCCCTCACCGGAGCCTACAACCGCCGTTTTTATGAGGAAGACCTGAAGAACCGGTATCTCAATGCGGGCGTCGCCATGATCGACCTGGACGACTTCAAGCTCTGCAACGACACCTTCGGCCACTCGGCTGGTGACTCAGCCCTCCGGTTCATCACCTCCATCATCCACCGGAGCATCCGCACCTCCGACATGCTGGTGCGGTACGGCGGCGACGAGCTGCTGCTCATCCTGCCGGGCATCTCGGCGGAGGACTTCGTGCGGAAGCTCAAATACATCAACAAGCGTCTTTTCGCCGCCCATCTGCCCGAGTTCAACAAGCTGCGGGTCTCCGCCAGCATCGGCGGCGTCATGTCCACCGGCATTCCCATCCGGGATGCAGTGCTCATCGCGGATAAGCGGATGTATCTGGCCAAGCGGTGCAAGAACTGTGTCGTCACGGAGGACATCGCCCCCGATGCCGTCCGCTCCGACAACGCCCGCCGCCCCATGGTGCTCATCGTGGATGATTCCCCCATGAACCGGGATATCCTCAGCGAGATCCTCTCGGACGACTTCGAGGTACTGGAAGCAGCCGACGGCCCCAAAGCCCTTGAAATTCTGGACACCTGGGGCATCGACATCTCCATCGTCCTTCTTGATATCATCATGCCTGACATGGATGGTTTCGAGGTGCTCTCCCGGATGGCCGAACAGGGCATGCTGGAAGACATCCCCGTGGTGATGATATCCAGCGAGGATTCCAGCCTTGCCGTCCGCCGCGCCTACGAATTGGGCGCATCGGACTACATCAGCCGCCCCTTTGACGCCCGGGTCGTCCACCGACGGGTCTCCAACGTGTCCCGGCTCTATGCCCGGCAGCGGCGGCTCAGCGCCATGGTCTCCCAGCAGTTCTACGACCGGGAGAAAAACGACCAGATCATGATCGGTGTGCTCAGTCAGGTGACGGAGATCCACAACAGCGAGAGCAGCCACCACATCCAGCGGGTGCAGCGCATCACCAGCATCCTGCTGGAACGGCTCTGTCAGAAGACCGACAGTTACGGGCTCACCAATTCCGACCGGTATCTCATCACCACGGCCTCGGCCCTCCACGATATCGGCAAGATGGGCATCGATGACAGCATCCTCAATCAGAAAGAGCCGCTCTCCCCGCAGCAGGAAACCATCCTTCACACCCACCCCATTCTGGGTGCCCAGATGCTGGAGAACCTGACCCAGTACCGGGACGAGCCTCTGGTGAAGGTTGCCATCCAGATCTGCCGCTGGCACCACGAGCGATACGACGGCACCGGCTACCCCGACCATCTGAAGGGCGATGACATCCCCATCGCGGCCCAGGTAGTGGCACTGGCCGACGCCTACGACGGCCTGACCGGAAAGGGCGACAAGCACAAGCTCCTGTCCCATGCAGAAGCCATCGCAGAGCTGGAAGCCGGGAAGTACGGCGGGTTCAATCCCCTGCTGCTGAACTGCCTGAAAGAATCCGGGAACCGTCTTGCGGGAGAGACAGAAGATGACATCCCTGCCCCCCCCCCGAAAAATAAATTTCCATTCCGCGAAAATGATCTTGGGTGAGGTGTAAGAAATGACGTTAGAACAAGCATATGCTGCCATCGGCGGCGATTACAAAGGTGTTATGGAGCGTCTGCCCAGCGCAGACTTCGTGAAGCGCTTTGCACTGAAATTCCTGCAGGACGACAGCTTTCCCAACCTGAAAAAGGCGCTGGAAGAAAAGGACGCCCAGACCGCGTTCCGCGCCGCCCACACGCTGAAAGGCGTCTGCCAGAATCTTGGCTTTGATGCCCTCTACAAACCGGCCAGCGCCCTCACCGAGGCCCTGCGTGACGGCAGCCTTGAGGGCTCCGACGAGCTGTTCCCCCCGGTGGAAAAAGAGTATCAGCGCGTCGTGGAGACCCTGAAAAAACTCGACTGAATCACAGACAAAAAAAGCACTCGCAGCGCCTGTTACGGCATTGCGAGTGCTTTTTGTTTGGTCAGGATATCAGGAAATGTCTGTCATTACTTGCGGCTTGCCAGCAGAGCCTCGATCTTCTTGATGGGGTCGATGATGCTGGAAACGGACATATCGTGGTTCAGAGCTACTACGAAGTAGGCAGCATACTTGGAAACATCCACGTCCACATACCAGTCGCGCTTCAGCAGCTCAGGCATACGGTAGGTCAGGTTGGTACCGGTGACGTAGTCCAGAATGCCGTCGGACACAGCCTTGTCGAACTTTTCCAGACCGCTGGTGAAGAGGGGGAAGGTGGCGTTTGCGATGATGCGCTTTGCGCCGCGCTCCTTCAGGCTGGTGGCGACTTCCAGCATGCTCTCACCGGAAGCGATGATATCATCGGCCACGAAGACGGTCTTGCCCTCGACGGAATCGCCCAGGTACTCATGTGCCACGATGGGGTTGCGGCCATTGACCACGCGAGTATAGTCGCGGCGCTTGTAGAACATACCCAGGTTGCAGCCCAGCACGCTGGAGAAGTACATATTGCGGCTCATAGCGCCCTCGTCGGGGCTGACCACGATGAACTTGTCCTTGTCGAAGCTGATCTCAGGGTTCTTCTTGAGCAGGTTCTTCAGCACCTGATAGGTAGGCATCGCATTATCGAAGCTCATCAGGGGCACTGCATTCATCAGGCGGGGGTCATGTGCATCAAAGGTGATGATGTTCTTGACGCCCATGGTCTGCAGCTCCTGCAGAGCCACAGCACAGTCCAGGCTCTCGCGGGAGACGCGGCGGTGCTGACGGCCGCCGTACAGGCTGGGCATGATGACAGACACGCGGTGTGCCTTGCCGGCCACAGCCTGAATGAGACGCTTCAGGTTGGCGAAGTGGTCATCCGGGGAGAGGTGGTTCTCATAGTTGAACAGCTTGTAAGTCACGCTGTAGTTGCCGGGGTCAACGACGATGAAGATATCGTCGCCGCGCACGGACTCCTTGACCAGGCCCTTTGCATCGCCGCTCTGGAAGCGGGGGCAGTCGCTGCCGATGATGAAGGTATCCTTCTGGATACCGGCCTCAGCAGCCCAGCGCACCAGATGCTTATCAATGAGGCCGGTCAGCTCCTCGGCACCCGGGCAGGCGATGAGGCGGAGGTCGGCGACCTTCGGCTGATGGAAACAATCCTTAGGGGTAATGACAGACATAATTACAGCTCCTTAAAGTTCCTTTTATCAGGGTTGATAAAATCAGACATTGAAGTGCATATCCATCTTTATTCTATCACATTTTCGTGATTTCGACACTACAAAGATGCATACAAGCTGCAATTTCTGCGCCTTGCACATCTCTTTTTAGAAAAAAGGCCGGAGACTATGTGATTTTTACAAAAACCATACAATCTCCGGTCAGATAGTCATTCTTTCGCTTTCTCAGATGCTCACAGGGCAGCGACAGCAGCCTTCAGCTCATCCACGCGGTCGGTGTTCTCCCACTTCACGCCCAGATCCTCGCGGCCCATGTGGCCGTAAGCAGCCAGCTTGCGGTAGATGGGCTTGCGCAGGT
>DCCL01000041.1:2865-4341 GCA_002313795.1 Faecalibacterium prausnitzii | reverse complement strand
GGCACCGAAGGGGCAGTTGACCAAGCACTGGCCGCAGGAAACGCACTTGCTGTAGTCGATCTCAGCACGGCCCAGCTCGTCGGAGTGGATGGCACCCATGCCGCAGGCAGCAGCGCAGGGACGCTCGGTCTTGACGATGGCATTGTAGGGGCAGACGGTCACACAGCGGCCGCACTTGATGCACTTTTCCTGATCGATGGTCGAACGGCCGCTCTCCCAGGTGATGGCCTTCTTGGGGCACACTTCCATGCAGGGGTGAGCCAGACAGCCCTGGCACAGGTCGGAGACCTTCACCAGCTTCTCAGGACAGCGGTTGCAGGCGAACTTGATGACGTTCACCAGCGGGGGATCGTAGTACTTATCGGCAATGGAAGCATCCTCCAGGCCGGAGACGACGCTGTTGTGCTCGTCCATGCGGCGGGTGGGCAGGCCCATGGCCAGACGGACGCGCTCCTCAACGATCGCGCGCTCGAGGAAGATATCCTTGCGCAGCTTGCCTTCCTCACCCGGGATGATGGTGTAAGGGATCTTGCGCATCAGGTGGTTTGCCTGCTCGCCCTTGACGTTGGCGTAGGCCATCCGTGCAACCTCGGTGAACACCTGGCGGCGGATCTGGATGACCGTCGTGTTGATTCCTCTAAAACTCATTCCAATCTCTCCTTGCTTTGAAACAACAGAACAAAAGACCGCTGCGCGGCGGGTGAGCACCGACCCAAACGGGAAAGGGCACAGACACATGCTGGAACAGCGGTTTTTCTTCGGGTGCGCGGGTACTGCGCCGCTGCAAACGGCCATGCGCCCCGAATGATCCACTTTTATTGTAGCATAAACCTTTTCATCTGAAAAGAGTTTGGGACAAAATTCGTTATGAAATTCACAACTGGTATATCTTGCACAAATACGAACAAATGGATTTGTACGATTTGGCAAAGATTCGGTTAAGACTCAGGCAAGCTCTGCCCGCACCCGTTCGCCGTCATATTTGCCCAGCTTCACACGGACGATCTCGCCGCTGGCGTGGCCCGGGGCCGACACCACCACGGGGATGTAGAGGCGGGTGTAGCCGGTGAACAGGGTGCCGGAGAGGGGAGTCTCCAGCAGCACGTCGTCTTCGCTGCCCTCATAGGCGGCAAGCACATCTTTCCGGATATCTTCGGCGATGGCGTTCATCTCCCGGCTGCGGGCCTGCTTTTCCCGCTCGTGGACCTGGTCGGGGAAATCGTAGGCGGGGGTGCCGCTGCGGCGGGAGTAGGGGAAGACGTGGACTTTCAGGAAGCCGATGCTCTTGAGGAACTCACAGCTCTCGTAAAAATCTTCCTCCGTCTCTCCGGGGAAGCCGCAGATGCAGTCGGTGGTGAAGCTGACGGGCCGCTCACCGTAGGCAGCACGGATCTGGCGCACGACCTCAGCGTACTGCTCGGCGGTGTAGACCCGGCGCATCCGGCGCAGGGTAGCGGTGCAGCCGCTCTGCAGGCT
>DCCL01000041.1:0-2823 GCA_002313795.1 Faecalibacterium prausnitzii | reverse complement strand
CTCTGCAGGCTCAGGTGGAACTGGGGACAGAGCTTGTCCACCGCTGCCAGCCGGGTGATGAACTCGGGCGTCAGCATATCGGGGTCAAGACTGCCCAGCCGGATGCGCTCGATGCCATCCACCTGAGCGCACTTTTCTACCAGTTCCACAAGGTTGGTGCCGGTGTCCAGCCCATAGCTGGGCAGGGAGATGGCGCTGAGCACCACTTCCCGGTAGCCGGAGGCTGCCAGCTGCCGCAGCTCCGCAAGGATGCTTTCTTCCGAGCGGCTGCGCACCGGGCCCCGGGCACGAGGGATGACGCAGTAAGCGCACTGACGGTTGCAGCCGTCTTCTACTTTAATAAAAGCACGGGTATGGGTCTCGAACCGCTCGACCGGCAGCTCCTCGAACCGCTCTCCCTTTGCATGGGGTGCAATGGCGACGATCCGCTCATGGCCGTCCAGCAGCTTGAGCACATTATCAAGGATGGCCTTCCGGTCGCCGTTGCCGCAGACGAGGTCTGCTTCCATGAATTGAGCGGCTTCCTCGGGGAAAGCCTGCGGATAGCAGCCGGTGAGAACCGTGACAGCACCGGGATTCTCCCGTTTGGCCCGGCGGAGCCACTTGCGGCTCTTCTGGTCGCCAAAGTTGGTGACGGTGCAACTGTTCACCACGAAGACATCGGCTTCCTCGCCTTCCGGCACGATGGTGAATCCGGCAGAGCGGAACAGCTGTTCCAACGCGCCGGTCTCGTTCAGATTGACCTTGCAGCCAAGAGTATAAAAACAAACTCGCATGGGGCGTCCTTTCAGATTGATGCATGTTATAAACCATCCTATTATAGCAGATTTTTCCCGGGGAGAAAAGAGCATTCCGCCCTCATTTTTTGCATAGAATGCAAACAGAAGAATAAATTGGGGAGGGACAGGGGGATGGAACGAAAGAATTTTGCACTTCTCTGTGGGGCAGTGCTCTGTTTCTGGCTGTTTGCGCTGGCACTGGGCACAGCAGAGGGGCTGGGCCTGCGGGCCGTCATGCACCCGGAAGAGTGGGCGTCCGGAGCAGCGGATGCCGAAGCATCGGCCCCTGCGGAGGAGATGACGCTCCCGGCTGCGGCCGCTTCCCCTCAGTTGGACCTGAACTGCAGAGCTGCTATCCTCATCGAACAGGGCAGCGGGCGGGTGCTCTATGAGAAGAACGCGGATGAGCAGGTGCCCATCGCCTCTATCACCAAAGTAATGACCCTGCTGCTGACCTTTGAGGCAGTCCACGACGGGCAGCTGACCATGGAGACGCCGGTGACGGTCAGCGAGCACGCCTATCATATGGGCGGCAGTCAGATCTGGCTGGAACCCGGAGAACACTTTACATTGGATGAGATGATAAAGGCCATCTGTGTTTCCTCGGCCAACGACGCCGCTGTGGCCGTGGCCGAGCTGGTGGGCGGCAGTGAGCCTGCCTTCGTAGAGCAGATGAATGCCCGGGCGGCGCAGCTGGGAATGGAGCACACCACCTTCCACAATGCCTGTGGGCTGGACACGGCGGGCCACCTCTCCACAGCCCGGGATGTGGCCATCATGAGCCGGGAGATACTGAACACCTGCCCGGAGGTGCTCCACTATACCGGCATCTGGACGGACAGTCTGCGGGGCGGGGCTACCCAGCTGGTCAACACCAATAAGCTCCTCCGGCGGTATGAGGGCATCACCGGCCTCAAGACCGGCACCACCGGCGGGGCAGGGGTCTGCATCTCGGCCAGTGCCACCCGCAGCGGCCTTTCCCTTATTGCGGTGGTGCTGGGGGCACCTTCCAGCGCAGACCGATTCGACGCGGCGACCACCTTGCTGGACTATGGATTCGGCGCTTACGAGGCGGCGCCCTTCCCGGCGCTGGATGCCCAGCCTCTCGAGATCGCAGTCAGGGGCAGTGCGGCGGGCAGCGTCCCGCTGGATTACTCGGCTCTGCCCAAGACAGTGTTGGTGGAGAAGGGGACAGCGTCCTCTCTGCGGGCCGAACTGACCCTGCCGGATGCGCTGGAAGCCCCGATAGAGCGGGGTCAGACCCTGGGCCATGTGGCAGTTTACCATGATGACGCCCTTTTGGAAGAATGCGAAGTGCGGGCTGCAGCCGATGCGCCCAGAATGACCTTCCGGGATGCCTTCGAGCTGCTCTGGCAGAGTCTGAGCGGGACTGCCTGACTGAAAACTGCGCACTACCGGTCAAAAACGGTCAGCAGGGGCGAAAGATGGCTTGGATGGCTGTACAAAAGATGTAAGAGCATACAAAACAACACTATTAAAATTGTATGAAAAGCGAGGATTTTGGCCTTGACTTTGCCCGGCGGGAACGGTACACTTATACCAAGAAAAACCCTCGCCGGGCAAAGTGCCCGTAAAAAGTTTTGGAGGTTTTGATAGAAATGAGTCTTGCTCTGAACACAAAGCACCTCTCCAGCTTTATCAATGAAGAGGAGTACAAGGCCATCTACCCGCAGGTAGAGGCTGCACACAATTCGCTGGAAGCCAAGAACGGCCCCGGCAATGATTTCCTGGGCTGGATGTATCTGCCCCGCGATTACGATAAGGAAGAGTTCGCCCGCATCAAGGCAGCTGCTGCCAAGATCCGCGAGGACTCCGACGTTCTGGTGGTCGCCGGCATCGGCGGCAGCTATCTGGGTGCCCGTGCCGTCATCGAGGCAGTCAAGGGTATGTTCCACAATGAGCTGGACAATGGCCTGAAGATCTACTTCTGCGGCAACAGCATCAGCCCCACCTATCTGAATGATATCATCGCGCTGTGCAAGGGCAAGCGCTTCTCCATCAACGTCATCTCCAAGTCCGGCAC
>DCCL01000040.1 GCA_002313795.1 Faecalibacterium prausnitzii | reverse complement strand
TTGATGCCGTCGCCCACCATGGCGACCTTGCCGCTGGCCTGCAGCTGACGGATGACGGCCTCTTTGCCGTCGGGTAGGACACCTGCGATGACCTCGTCCACGCCTGCCTGTCTGCCGATGGCATCGGCGGTGCGCTGGTTGTCGCCGGTGAGCATCACGACCCGGATGCCCATGTTCCGCAGCTGACGGATAGCCTCAGGGCTGTCCTCCTTGATGGTATCTGCCACAGCGATGACGCCCAGCAGACGGCCTGCGCCGCCGAAGAAGAGGGGAGTCTTACCCTCAGCAGCCAGCTTCTCAGCCTGCTGTGCCAGTGCGGAGGGCAGGCTGAGCTTGGTCTGGATAAAGGAGGCGCTGCCGCCGAAGATATCCATACCGTTCAGCTTTGCGGCCAGACCATTGCCCGGCAGGGCTGTGAAGTCGCTGACCTCCGGGGGAGCGATGGCTTTTGCATCGGCATCGGCCAGAACAGCCTTTGCCAGAGGATGCTCGCTGCGGCTTTCCAGCGCAGCGGCCAGTGTCAGAAGTTCGGTCTCGGTCACGCCCTCAGCGGGCAGCAGGTCGGTGACTTTGGGAGAGCCCTCGGTAATGGTGCCGGTCTTGTCCAGCGCCACGATCTGAG
The DNA here is from genome assembly GCA_002313795.1 of Faecalibacterium prausnitzii. Lineage (GTDB taxonomy): Bacteria > Bacillota > Clostridia > Oscillospirales > Ruminococcaceae > Faecalibacterium > Faecalibacterium prausnitzii_L. Next base: position 2,864 of record DCCL01000040.1, on the reverse strand, counting down.
TGCGGCCTGCGGCTTCCAGAGAAGCAGCCGTCTTGAAGAGGATGCCGTTCTTTGCACCAAGGCCGTTGCCCACCATGATGGCCACGGGGGTGGCCAGACCCAGCGCGCAGGGGCAGCTGATGACCAGCACGGAGATGCCCCGGGCCAGTGCGTAGCCCAGATCACGGCCCAGCAGCAGCCAGACGATGGTGGTCAGTACGGCGATGGAGATGACGGCCGGGACAAAGAACCCCGATACGGTATCGGCAATCTTGGCGATGGGGGCTTTGGTGGCAGCGGCATCGCTGACCATCTTGATGATCTGGGCCAGCGTGGTATCTTCGCCCACACGGGTGGCCTCACAGCGGAGGAAGCCCGACTGGTTGGTGGTGGCAGCGCTGACCTTATCGCCCACGGCCTTATCCACCGGGATGCTCTCGCCGGTCAGGGCGCTTTCGTTCACAGCGCTGGTGCCTTCCAGCACGACACCGTCCACCGGGATGTTCTCGCCGGGGCGCACCACGAATACGTCGCCCTTGCGCACATCGGCGATGGCAACGGTGACTTCGGCACCATCCCGCACCAGCGTGGCCGTCTTGGGAGCCAGCTTCATCAGGCTCTTGAGGGCATCGGTGGTCTTGCCCTTGGAGCGTGCCTCCAGCATCTTGCCCACGGTGATGAGGGTCAGGATCATGGCAGCGGACTCGAAGTAGAACTCCATCATATAGTGCATGACCAGTTCATCATTGCCGTCTACTTGGGCGCGGGTCATGGCGAAGAGGGCGTAGGTGCTCCACACGAAGCTTGCCATGGAGCCGAGGGCCACCAGCGTGTCCATATTGGGCGCGCCGTGGATGAGGCCCTTGAAACCGCTGATGAAGAACTTCTGGTTGATGACCATGATGATGCCTGCCAGCAGCAGCTGGACAAGGCCCATGGCAATGTGGTTGCCGTCGAACCAGTGAGGCAGGGGCCAGCCCCACATCATATGGCCCATGGAGAAGTACATCAGTACCAGCAGGAAGCCCAGCGAGGCGATGAGCCGCCGTTTGAGTTTGGGCGTCTCGTGGTCGGCCAGTGCATCCAGGTCGGCGCTGGTATCAGCAGCCTGATTAGATGCGTTCTTGGGGCTGGCACCATAACCGGCCTCCTGCACCGCAGAGATGATGGCGGCAGGGGAGGCAGTGCCCTCCACGCCCATAGAGTTGGTCAGAAGGCTCACCGAGCAGCTCGTGACGCCCGGCACCTTCTTCACGGCCTTTTCCACCCGGGCAGAGCAGGCCGCGCAGCTCATGCCTGTGACATTATATTGTTCCATTGCGATTCCTTTCTGTGATATAGAATGCCCGGAACGGGGTCATTTCATAAGTTTGGGCAGAAGCTGAAGAAGTTCATCCAGCTTTTGCGTATTGCCGGCCCGCAGGTCGTCGGCCACGCAGGTGCGGATGTGCTGGCCCAGCAGCTCGCGGGAAAAGCCGTTCAGCGCTGCGCTGACAGCAGATACCTGCACAAGGATATCGGCGCAGTAGACGTTCTTATCCAGCATATTGCGAAGGCCCCGCACCTGTCCCTCGATGCGGCTCAGCCGGTTGACGAGGGCACGGTACTCCTCCGGGCTGCGGTCTTTGTGGCGGCAGCAGGCGGGGATTTCGGCGGTCTCGCCCTCAGCCGGTGCATCGGCACAGCAGCAGGAAGACTCGTTTTCCGCAGCGGCGTCCGAACAGCAGCAGGGGGAGGAAGAAGGCTCAGGCTGCGCGTCGGTGCAGCAGGGCATTTTTTCAGCATCAGTCATAACGGATCGCTCCTTTCCGGGAATGGGAGAGAAATTTTATACCCCAAGGGGGTAACTCTTCCTAACGTCACGATTTTACCACTCGGGGGTATATTTTTCAAGTGGGTAGGATATGCTAACTGTGAAAATTGCGTGAAAACACAAGGGCAAAAAACAACAGGAGCGGGGGCCCCCGGTGAAGGGAAGCTCCCGCTCCTGTCAGGATAGGAAAGAGAATGTCTCAGAGATTGGTGTAGCCCATCAGGTAGCGGTCTACCTCAGCGGCACAGTCGCGGCCCTCCCGCAGGCCCCAGACCACAAGGCTCTGGCCCCGGCGCATATCGCCGCAGACGAACACTTTTTCTACGTTGGTGCGGAAACTGTGGTCGGCTACATTGCCGCGGGCGGTTCGCTCTACGCCAAAGGCATCGGCCACATAGTCCTCACAGCCCACGAAACCGGCAGCGATAAAGGCCAGCTGGCAGTCGTAGGTGAACTCCTCGCCGGTGGGCACCATGCTGGTGCGGCCGGTCTCAGGGTCACGCTGGGGCTTCAGGTAGGAGATGACTGCGCCGGTCAGGTTACCGGCCTCGTCCTTCAGAAACTCCTTGACAGTGGTCTGGTAGATCCGGGGGTCTTTGCCGAACTTGGCAAGACACTCGGTCTGGCCGTAGTCCACCTTCAGCACCTTGGGCCACTCGGGCCAGGGGTTGTCTGCCGTCCGCTCTTTGGGGGGCTGAGGCATCATTTCCAGCGCCATCAGGTCGGTGCAGCCCTGACGCAGGGCTGTGCCCTGACAGTCGTTGCCGGTGTCGCCGCCGCCGATGACCAGCACATTCTTGCCTGCGGCATTGATGGCCTTGCCGTCGGCAAACTGGCTGTCCAGCAGGCTCTTGGTCACGCTGGTGAGGTAATCCACAGCCAGATGGACGCCATTGGCGTCCCGGCCGGGCACGTTCAGGTCGCGGGCCTTCTTGGCACCGCAGCAGAGCACAACGGCATCAAAGCCGTTCAGCAGCTCTTCAGCCTTGACGGCATTGCCAACATCCATGTTGGTGCGGAACTCCACGCCCTCGGCCTGCATGATCTTGATGCGGCGCTCGATGACGGATTT
>DCCL01000262.1 GCA_002313795.1 Faecalibacterium prausnitzii | reverse complement strand
ATCTGCAGCTTGGAGTCCGGCTGGAAACCGGGCAGCACGCGGGAAGCGTGGTAGTCATCGAACAGCTTGCCGCCGAATTCCAGGTAAAGCTTGTTGTCAAACTTCTTGATGCGCTCGCGGATATGCTCGGACTGCATCGCAAGATATTTGTCGTTGTCAAATCCAATTTTCATGTTCGTATCCTTTTCCTTTGGCCGGTTTCCCACGCAGGAGCGCCGGGTTTTCTACACAACAAGCATAGTATACCACACACAAAAACCGGGTGCAATGCAAAACGCCGCCCGGAAACGATTTCCGGCAAGATAGGCCCTTTTGCCCGGAGCGTTTTGTCGTTTTTTGTGGAAATGGCGCTTGCCCGGGTTTGCATGGCGGGTGTATAATAAGGCTGTTCGGCAACCGTTACCCGTTCAAGAGAGGAAGTTTAGCATGAATTCTGCCGAAAATTATACCTACCGTTATCTGGAAACGAACGACCTGGACCAGTACAACGCTCTGCTGCGCTATACGTTTCAGGTCACCGAAGAAGAGCTGACCGCCACCGGCTGGAAGGATGATGAGATCAAGCAGTCCAAATTCCCGGTGTTGGAGCGCGCAGATGTGCTGGGCTGTTTTGACGGCGACAGTCTCGTCTCCCAGTTCGCGGTCTACCCGCTGAAGATGAATATCTATGATGCCGTATACCACGTTGGCTTTGTGACCAGTGTGTGCACCTACCCGGAGTACACCGGCAACGGCATCATGAAAAAGCTGATGATCCAGGGCCTGACCCAGATGCACAAGGAGGGCAAGAGCTTTGCCCTGCTCTACCCTTACTCCATCCCGCTGTACCACCATCTGGGCTGGGAGATCATCTCCAACAAGATCTCCTACAACATCAAGGACCGGCAGATTCCCACCAAGGTTTCTGCCCCGGGCTATGTGCGCCGTGTGAGTTGGGACAACACGGAGTTCCACGAGCTGCACTCTCATTTTGCATCCATCACCCATGGCTGCCTGTTCCGCAACTCGCTGGCGTGGGAGGAATACTGGCGCTGGGATGAGGACGATACGAATGTAGCCGTCTATTATAATGTAAAGGACAAGCCTTGCGGTTACATGGTCTACCTCATCAAGAACGACATCATGCACATCAAGGAGATGATCTACCTCAACCGTGAGGCCCAGAAGGGCCTGTGGGAATATATCCATGCGCATGATTCCATGATCGACGAAGTGCACGGCAACACCTACTTCAGTGAGCCCATCGCCTTTGAGATGGATGACGGCGACATCAAGGAGACCATCCGCCCCTATGCTATGGGCCGCATTGTGGACATTGCCAGCTTTCTGGAAGATTACCCCTGCGACCCGGACGGCGGTGAGCTGTGCATCGATCTGGAAATCGAAGATACGCTCCTGCCCTGGAATGACCGCACCTTCCGCATCCGTTTTGCAGACGGCGGCTGCACTCTGACCGATGCACCTGCAGAATACCACCTGAAAATGGGCATCGGCACCCTGTCCACCCTGCTGCTGGGCTACAAGACCGCTGAGCGCCTTTATGAGCTGGAACGCATCGAAGGCCGGGAAGAAGCCGTTGAACGCCTGGACGATGTTCTGTTCCACAAGATCCCCTATATTTCGGATTATATCTGACTTGAGCACCAAACGCAGCGAGCCCCCGGAAACAAATTCCGGGGGCTCGCTGTGCTTTATGGAATCTCTCTGAAACTGGGAGGGAATGGTAAGATCAGGCTTCCTTGTACTCCTTCTTCACAAGGCTCAGGATCACGGCACCCACGATGCTGCCGATGACCAGAGACACGAAGTAGAGGACTGCATGGTCCACGACCGGGAAGACGAAGATGCCGCCGTGGGGTGCACGCAGGGCACAGCCAAAGGTCATGGACAGCGCACCGGACAGGGCCGCGCCCACCACACAGCTGGGCAGAACGCGCAGCGGGTCGGCTGCTGCATAAGGAATGGCACCCTCGGTCACGAAGCACAGGCCCATGACATAGTTGACGATGCCGTTGCGGCGCTCGTCCGGAGACCACTTCCTGGGGCAGAAGGTCGTGGACAGCGCAATGGCGATGGGAGGCACCATGCCGCCGACCATGACAGCTGCCATGACCTCATAGTTGCCGGAAGCCAGGGCTGCCGTACCAAAGACGTAAGCTGCCTTATTGACAGGGCCTCCCATATCCACACTCATCATACCGGCCACGATGGCACCCAGCAGGACTTTGGAGGTGCCGCCCATGGCATTCAGCCAATTGGTCATGGCTGTATTGATCACGCCCATCACCGGGTTGATGCCGCACATGACCGCGCCGACGACCAGGATGCCACCCAGCGGATAGATGAGCATGGGGCGGATGCCGTTCAGGCTGGCAGGAAGTTTTTCCGTGATTTTTTTCAGGAATTCAACCACATAGCCTGCCACGAAGCCGGCCAGCAGGGCTGCGAGGAAACCGCCGGAGATGCCGGTGGTCTCTCCATTGGCGAGGCCTGCAAAGTTGGTGCCGTTCATGGCCAGCACACCGCCCACGAAGCCCACAGCCAGACCCGGACGNNCAGCACACCGCCTGCAAAACCGACGGCCAGGCCCGGACGGTCTGCAATGGACATGGCAATGAAACCGGCCAGAATGGGCAGCATGTAATTGAAGGCAGCGGAGCCCACCGTCTTGAAGAAGGCTGCCACCGGGGTATTCATGCCGAAGTTGGA
>DCCL01000084.1:4163-4791 GCA_002313795.1 Faecalibacterium prausnitzii | reverse complement strand
CCGGCCTCTTCCTGCACGAAGGATGCCAGCGTGATGACTTCAGGCAGAGTCATCCCCTGCTCGTCCATCTTCTTGTACATCTCATCGGTGATCTGCTTGTCGAAGTGGGAATAGAACGTCTCCACATAGTGATGCACGGTATCGTCTTTCAGGAACTCATAGGTATCCGGGAAGAGATACCCCTCGCACTTGAGGAAGCGGTCGGGGGCGTCCTTGTCGTCCGGCACGTACTTCCAGAATTTATACTGGCTGAAATCGCCGGTATCGGCCTCTTTGAGGAACTCTTCCGCACTGCACAGTCCGGCATCTTCCAGCTTCTTTGCCATGGCGATGGCCGTCGTGCCCTCGGGGAAGGTCAGCCGGACGCTGTCCGCCCTGGCATAGGTGGAGAGGGCCTCGATGAGCTCATCATAGGAGCTGCCGGGCGTCAGCTCAAACTCACCGTACTGCAGTTTTGCCGCTGCGCCCTCTTTGCCTACATACCAGCGGAAGAGCTGCGGGCACCTGATCACACCTGCCGCCTTGAGCTTCTGGGCGATAGCTGCCACACCGCTGCCCTGTTCGATGGTAACGGTGACGGCTTTCTCGTTTCCGGCACTGCCGTTGATCTCCCGCCGTGCCAGCAGGA
>DCCL01000084.1:2297-4146 GCA_002313795.1 Faecalibacterium prausnitzii | reverse complement strand
AGGAAAACGCCGCCTGCGGCCAGGAGCAGAAGCAGCACCACCACGAGGATGATCTTTCCTGCTCCGCCCTTCCGGCTCTTTTTATGTTTCGCGTTGTGTACCATGTGCACCTTCCTTTACCATTCAGCGTTCCAGCATCAGCCGCATATAGCTTTCCTCTACGTCGAAAGGCTCTGCATCGAACCGGATCATGCCGTAGTCCTGCCGCTTGCCCTCCCCGAGGAAAAGATTCTGAGATGCGCCCACGGTGATGACAGCGCGCTCCACGATGACTTCCTTCTCCCGGGCTGCTTCCATCAGTACCTCGGCAGAGCGGTCATCGTCAGACATCATCTCCACGAAATAGAGGGTGTCGTCCCGGCGGAAGTAGATGCCATAGGCCCTCTCGTTGGAGACGATGGTGGCACCGCGGGAATACAGGTCGCCCAGCACAACGGCCATCCGCTCCGGAGAGAGCTGGACGGTATCGGGGTAGAACCGCTCCCGCAGCTCGCACAGCTTGCGGGCGGTCACAGAGTCGAACTCCGCCTGGCTCCACAGGTTGCGCTCCACCTCCCGGGGAAGGCAGCGGAGGGCGAATGCGGGCTGAAAGCCCTTGCTCTTCAGCAGGCCGGCCTGCTCCTGATTGGAGGGCACGGCCACCGTGAAGCCTGCCCCCCGCAGCTTCTGCTGGGCACAGAGGTGATCGATGAGTCCGGCCATTCCCTGCCCGCAGAGACCGTAGAGATAGCTTCCGCTCCGGCCCCTGAGGGTGACAGGCACCGCAAGTGCCACGGCGCTGAGCTGACCATTGTCTTCTGCCAGATAGACATTTTCTTTTCCGGCAAATTTATCCAGAGCAGTGCGGATAAAATCAGCGCTGTCGCCCTGCTCTTTCTGCCAGAGTGCCACAACTGCCGCCTCATCGGACGACTGCATCAAATGATACATTGATAGTATCCCTCCTTCTATCATTCCTTATCCGAGGGCCTTTTCCGCCAGAGACTGCACCTCGGCCTGAATATCATCGATGGTGCGCATATTCTCCCCTGCCGTGCAGTGGACGGTGGCCCAGCCCAGATGAGCTGCGCAATACTCGGCGGCGCGGCGGCTGCGGGCCAGATACTCGGTATCCTTCTCGTGGACGTCCTTTTTGCTCTCGTCGCCGTGGTAGCGGCTGGTCATCAGCTTCTGGCTCACAGCGGGGTCTACCTGCAAGTAGATAACGGCATCCGGTGCGGGCAGGCCCAGAAGGTCATATTCATAGTCAAAGGCCCAGTGCAGGAAGCTCTCCCACTGTTCCGGCGGGAGCTTGGAGCACTGGTGTACTGCGTTGGAGGTGGTGTAGCGGTCTGCAATGACAATGCCGCCGTCTTCATAGAAGCTGCCCCAGCTGGTCTTATAGCTGGCATAGCGGTCCACCGCAAAAAAGCTGGATGCCGCATAGGCGTTGACGTCATCGGGCTTGTCGCCGAACTTGCCGGACAGATACATTCTGACCAGCGCACTGGAATCACTCTCGTAGTCCGGGAAGGTGATCTCCTTCACCGGAAGGCCCTTCTCTGCCAGATGAGCCGCCAGGAGCTTTGCCTGCGTGGCCTTGCCGGAGCCGTCCAGACCCTCGATGACGAGGAGCTTGCCCTTGCTCATTCTGCCTTCTCCCCTTTCAGCGCGGCGTACTCGGCCCGCACCTCAGCGGTGCGGCCGCAGCACATCCTGCCCTCCGGGCAGGGGCCGGAGACGCAGGCCGGGCCTGCGGTGCGGAACAGATGGGGTGCCACCGGGTAGACCAGACGCAGCATTTCCTCTGCCAGCTGGCGTATCTCCCACTGGGCCCGGTTGCAGCAGCGCAGGTGGAAGAAGTTCTGCA
>DCCL01000084.1:0-2175 GCA_002313795.1 Faecalibacterium prausnitzii | reverse complement strand
TCGGCCATCAGGCGGGCGGTGTGGCCCTCTTCCAGCTTCTGCACAAGGTCGAGGTAGCGCTTTGCGTCCTCGTTCATGCTCTCGATGAAGGCCGCCTTTGCCTCGGGGATGGCCTCGATCTCGGGCGGGATGACATAGCGGAAATCGTCCAGACGGACATACCGCTGGCTCTGGACGCTGAAGGACGCGATGCGGTGGCGGGTGATCTGAGCCAGCAGGGTGCGGCTGACGCCCTCGATGCCAAAGGTGAAGCTGGCGTGCTCGATGGGGCTGGCGTGGCCTACATCGCTGAGCATGGTCAGGAAGCGGGCCGTCTTCTCCTCATCCAGTCCATCCAGCAGGTCGGTGATGTGGGCGTCGGAGTAGCAGAGCTTCGCGGCCGCAGCCACCACTTTTTCCGGCTCCGGGGTATGGGCGATCAATCGAACGGTCATCATATCTTTCTCATTCCTCCGTCGTTATCTTCACAAGGGGCGCAAAGTTTGCCATGGTCTTCTTCACGCCCACCTTTTCAAAGCTGATCTCCACGATCTGGTCTCCGGCGGCAGGCTTGACTTTCAGCACCTTGCCCCGGCCAAAGACCTTGTGCTCCACGATATCCCCCGGCTCATAGTGTTTGGGGCCTGTGGATGCCTCTGCGGGGCGGGCGGGCTGTGCCGCACCGCCGCCTGCGGGCCGGACCGGTGCTTTGGGTGCAGCCGGACGGCCATAACCGGAGCCGAACCCACCGCTGTTGGAGCTGCTGCCGTAGCCGGAGGCCGTACTGCCCCGGCCTGCATAGTCGGAACCGAAGCCGCGGTTTCCGGACGGTGAAGCGTTATATTCCCGGTTGAGGTAGCCGCTGCGGCTGCCATAGCCTGAGCCGTAGCCGGAAGCCGCACGGCCCCAGCCGGAAGCTCCGGAATAGCCCGAGGCCCCGCCGGGCACGGTATCGCTGTAGCTGCTGCCCCAGCCGCCCAGACGTGAGCGCTGTTCCAGCACCGGGCTGCGGGTCTCTTCGAGGTATTCCGGCTCGATCTCCCGCAGGAAGCGGCTGGGCTCGTTGCGCTGGGTGCGGCCATAGAGCATCCGGGTGACACTGTTGGAGATGTAAAGCTCCTTCTTGGCCCGGGTGATGCCCACATAGGCCAGACGGCGTTCCTCTTCGAGGTCGGCTTCCGAATATTTGCTCATCTCACTGGGGAAGACTCCCTCTTCCATGCCTATCAGGAATACATAGGGGAACTCCAATCCCTTGGCCGAATGAATGGTCATCAGCACCACCTGGTCGGCGCTTTCGTTGTAGCTGTCGATGTCGCTGATGAGGGCGATATCTTCCAGATAGCCTTCCAGAGAGGCATCTTCCCCGTGCTGGTCGCAGTAGCTCTTCACGTTATTGACCAGCTGGCCAAGGTTCTGCAGGCGGTCTGCCGCATCCTCGTGGCCCTTGGCGGCATCGGCTTCCAGCATGGCGCGGTAGCCGGTCAGCTCAATGACATCTGCGGCGAACTCGTCCAGCGTTTTCGTTTCCAGCGACTCCTGCAGGCTCTGGTAGATGTGCCAGAACTTGAACAGGGGCGCGATGGCCCGGCTGAGCTTGGCGTACTGGTCGGCGTGGGAGATGACGTCCAGCATGCTGATGCCCTGCTGTGCGGCCAGATCGGCGATAACATCGATGGTCGTGGCACCGATCTTCCGCGCAGGCTCGTTGATGATGCGGCGCAGACGCACATCGTCCCGGGGGTTGGCCACGATGGACATATAGGAGTGGATGTCCTTGACCTCTTTGCGGTCGTTGAAGCGCTGACCGCCCACGATCTTATGCGGGATGCCCGCACGGGTGAAGTAGCTTTCGATGGGGGCCGACTGGGCGTTCATCCGGTAGAGGATGGCGTGGTCGGCCAGATGCCCTCCCTCTTTCAGGTGCTGGCCGATGATATCCGCGATGTGCATGGCCTCGTCCTGCTCATTCTCGGCAGTATAGACCTGCACCTTGTCGCCCTCGCCGTTCTTCGTCCAGAGGGTCTTGCCCTTCCGCTCGGTGTTATGCTGGATGACGCAGTTGGCGGCATTCAGGATGTTGGAGGTGGAGCGGTAATTCTGCTCCAGACGGATGGTCTTTGTGCCCTTGAAGATACGCTCGAAGTTGAGGATGTTCTCGATGGTAGCACCACGGAAGCGGTAGATGCTCTGGTC
>DCCL01000270.1:13986-31979 GCA_002313795.1 Faecalibacterium prausnitzii | reverse complement strand
TGTGCCGCACGGTGCTGATGCCCCAGGAGTCCGGCGGCGCGTGGCTGCGGGCGCGGCAGGTGGTGGGCTGCGGCCTGTCGCCCCGGTGCAGCCTCACGCTGTCCGGTCTGTCGCCCCGGCCTGTGCTGTGCGTGCAGCGGACGCTGACGGCGGCGGACGGCACGGTCATCGAGCCACAGGACATTCCCCTGTCCCTGCGCTGGAACCGTCTGCCGCCGGAGACGCTTCTGCTGGCCGCCGGCGCGTGGCTGCTGGCGGAAGGACGGGTGCCGGAGATAAACTGAAGCCCGCCTCATCCGAGACGGGCTGCTGCGCTGACTTACAATATAAATCCCCCGTCGCAGGTGAGCACCTGCCCGGTGATGAACGACGCGCTTTCGTCCGCCAGAAAGCTGACGGCGGCGGCGATGTCCTCCGGCGTGCCCAGTCGACCCAGCGGCGTCTCCTGCGCCAGCTGGGGCAGCACCTCCGGCGGCAGAGCGTCCAGCATGTCGGTTTTGATGACGCCCGGCGCCACGCAGTTGACCCGGATGCCCGTGGGCGCCAGCTCCGATGCCAGCGAACGGGTCAGGGCGATCAGCGCGCCCTTGGTGGCGGAGTACGTCACCTCACAGCTGGCGCCGCGCAGACCCCATATGGAGGAGATGTTGACGATGCACCCGGCGTGCTCGTGGAGCATATGGGGCAGGACGGCCTGTATGGTGTGGAACGCGCCGTCCACGTTGACGGAGAAGTACCGGTGCCACAGGGCGTCGGTGACGTCCTGAAACAGCGCCTGACCTGCCACGCCCGCGTTGTTCACCAGCAGGGACACGGGGCCGAATTCGCCCTCCACCCGGCGCACCATCTCGTTTACCTGCACCCGGTGCGCCACGTCCGCCTGTACCGCCATAGCGCGGCCGCCGCCGGCGGTGATCTCCGACACCAGCGACATGGCACAGTCCTGCCGTACCCGGTAGTTGACGCACACGGCGTAGCCCTCGGCGGCCAGGCGGCGCGCCACAGCGCGGCCGATGCCCCGGGAGGAGCCGGTCACCAGCGCGATCTTGTCCATGGGATCATCCCCTTTTCACAGTCTCTGCCCCTGAGTATAGCAAATTTCCGCGGGAAAGGCAAGAAAAGTGTTGACAAACCCCGGCCGATGGGGTAATATACTATCGTTGTCTGCGCGGTTAGCTCAGCTGGTAGAGCACATGCTTGACGTGCATGGGGTCACAGGTTCGAGTCCTGTACCGCGCACCATCGGAAACCCTTGAAACCACATGGTTTCAAGGGTTTTTTGCTGCCCCGAAACGGATTTGACCCTTATTCTGACCCTTAAAGCCCCAGTACACCGGAGATAAATTGCTCCATGCGCTGGGAGCTGGCCTGCCGCATATCGTCTGTGAAATGGCCGTAGACTTCAAGGGTAAAGGCGGCGGTAGCCTGATTCCACCGATTAAACAACCACTTGCTTGCATCAGGATCCCAATAGCCGTTGGTACCCTCTCTTGCAAAATCGCCCAGCCGGTTTTCCAGCCATGCGCCCGCACTACTTCCGGCTTTTGCTATCTGCGTCAATCCCAGCTGCCCGGCCTTTGCCAAGCCCAGCCCAACGTCACAGCCCTCGCCAAAAATACGCTTATCCGCTCCGTAGTCCCCCGCACCCGGTGCGGAAATGTTGGCAATATGCCGATTGTCATTCTGTGATTCTTGCTTCGTAGAGCGGTTATGCGCATCTTCCTCATAAACAGCCTTGCTTTGCGCCCCGCCCACATAAGTAGCTTTTGCGCGACTGCTTTTCGCGCGGTGCCCGCCTCGCCGGTGTATGTTACTTTGATACCCTGCCCCCTTTTCGCGGCGTTTCCAACGTAGGCGATCTTCATGAGTCCTCCTATTCGGCCGCGTTAAATCCCATCTTGCGGATTTCCTGCCGTATCGTCCCAACGGCTTTTGCAAAACTTCTTTTTTCTGATCTGCGCCGAAGCTATTTCGGCGCTCTTTCTTTTTCTGCGGTATCGCGGCGGTGGCAAGTGCCGCGACAAAAGCGGTAAGCAAAAACGCAGGAAGAATCTTCCTGCCGTTTCGGCTTCTTACGATCCTTCCTGCGTTTGCAGTATTGCTCAATTCTGATGACCGCCCGGTTCTCCGGAGGGTTCATTTTGACATACTTCGGGCTCTTAATCAGAGCGAAAAGCTGTTGAGGTCGCTTTCCGTCCGCGCCTGCTCTGCTCCGGCATAGTATCCATTTTTTCAGAAACAAGCAAAAAGTCCGGCCTCACACGTTAGGTGGAATCCTGGTCAGATGGTCGACCGGATTGGAGTTTTCCGTTGACAGAAAAGTCGAAACGAGGGTATAATGCGGGCAAGTGCTGCAATCACTTCCGGCAGATGGTCTCGATCTCCACCAGTGCCCCGGCGGGCAGTGCGCTCACCTGATAGGCGCAGCGTGCGGGGTAGGTAGTTCCCTCGAAGAAGGAGGCGTAGACCTCGTTAACAGCGGCAAAATCAGCGATATCCGCGAGAAGAACGGTGGTCTTGACCACGTTGTCCAAAGTCAGTCCGGCTGCGGCCAGAACCGCCTGGATGTTTTTCATGGCCTGCGCGGTCTGCGCCTGTACGCCTCCGTCTACAAATTTACCGGTGGCGGGGTCAGATCCGATCTGGCCGCTGGTGAATACGAATTCGCCGCAGTCGATGGCCTGAGAATAGGGGCCGATGGCGGCGGGAGCGGCGGTGGTGGCAATGGCTTTTTTCATGGGAGGATCTCCTTTCCGGTTTGCAGCAGCGATAACTGCCAAATGTTGGGGACGATTATAGCATAGGCATTTTGCCTTGGCAAGTCCCATTTGGAAAACGCTTCCGGGCAGGGCTTGGGAGCCGATGATGAAGGAGGGAGCAAAATGGCGGTAACAGGCCATGCGCTGAATCAGTTATTACAACAGATGAACCGCACATTTTCCAATGTGACGGGGCAGAGTGTGTCCTTTATCGATCAGGAGGGGCACTATCAGGGGCCGCTGCGGCTGGATGTGTTTACAGGCTTTTGCCGCAAGGTCATCAGCAGCGAGAAGGGAGCTCAGCGCTGCCTGGCCTGCAACCACAGCTTCGGACTGGATGCCGAGCAGCGGTGTATGGTATCCCAATGTCACATGGGTATCAGTGTGATTTCCGTGCCGGTACCGCTGCCGGAGGCCACCGGGCTTACCTTGACATACGGGCAGTTCCTCACCCGGGATACCGAGGAGACGTTTTACAGCACGCTGCGCCAGCACTGTCAGGAGCTGGAACTGGACTACGACGAAATGATGGCGCTGGCGGAGACGCTGCGGGTACTCTCTGCGGAGGAGCTGGATGCCAGAATGCAGATGCTGCAGGTATTTGCCGGGTATGTGGCCACCTCCGAAGCAGAGCTGGAGACCCGCCGGGAATACGCCCGCCAGGCGGAGAAGAAGCTGGCGCTGGAACGGACTCTGCACGCCAGCGAGTTCAAATTCTTGCAGTCCCAGATCAGCCCACATTTTCTATTCAACACCCTGAACCTGCTGATGCGGACAGCCTATCGGGAGGGAGCGCCCCAGACGGCGGATCTGATCTGCGATCTGGCAGATCTGCTGCGGCGTGCGTACAACTACAAGGACTCTATCTGCACGCTGGCGGAGGAGATGCAGTGCGCCCGGCAGTATCTGACCCTGCAGAGCCAGCGGCTGGGGCCCGGCTTTTCCTTTGAAGTGGGAGATGTTTCCCAATGTGGGCACCTGATGATCCCCGTGCTGACTATCCAGCCGCTGGTAGAAAACGCCATCCTGCACGGAGCCGGCGAGGATGAACGCCCGCTGCATGTGACGGTGTCGGCCGCCACAGAGCGGGGAAAGCTGGTGATCTCCGTCAGCGATAACGGCGCCGGCATCCCGAAGGATGTGCTGAAGAAGCTCCGGGATCATCGGGCCGGCGGCTCCGGTGTAGAGAACGTGGCGGAACGGCTGAAGCTGTTTTTCGGATCGGAGGCGGAGGTGGACATACAGAGCGCATTGGGCAGCGGTACCCGAGTCGTTCTGACATGTCCCTTGAAAAAGCAGGAGGAAGCTTAAATGGCCATCGATATTCTTGTGGTAGAGGACGAATATACCGAACGGCAGGAGCTGACGCAGCTGCTGGGGGCGATAACGCCTCCGGAGCACATTCGCAGCGCCGCCACCTGCAGCGCCGCCATTGCCGCCATCAGCCAGATGTGTCCGGATCTGATCCTGCTGGACATCATGCTGCGGGGCAGCTCCGGCTTCGAGGTGGCGGAATTTGTGCGCAGCAACCACCTGAACTGCAAGATCATCATTCTCACAGCCTATCATGAATTTGACTTCGCCAGCAAGGCGCTGTCCATGGATCTGCAGGATTATCTGCTCAAGCCGGTGCGCCCTTCAACGCTGCTGCAGCGGGTACGGGATGTGCTGCATCTGTCATCCCCGGACAGAGCCGCCACCGGGCTGGTGGTATGGCCCTATCTGGCCTGCGGTATCTCGTCGCCGCTGCCGCCGATCCCCAATCTGCTGCCCAACATGGTGGCGGTGGGCATATTGCGGAACGCCGCCGACCGGGAGATGCTGTCGCAGATCAATCTGACCCTCCACGGCATCGGCTGGACGGAGCAGGACGGCCGGCGGGTCATCGGCTACTGCCGCGCGGCGCCGCAGCAGACGCCGGAGGAGGCTGCGAAACCGCTGGTGGAGATATGGCGGCAGCGGCTGGAGGGGCTCACCGCCGTGGGGATCGGCGCTCCGTCGGCGCAGGGGCTGGCGGAAAGCTACCGCATGGCCTGCCTGGCGGCAGACTGCCGGATCTTCCTGCCGGAGGGCACGCTGGTGTGCCGGAACACGGCCTCCGATGTGCCGGAGCCCTATCCCCTGAAGGCGGAGGGGCGGCTGCTCCATGCGCTGCGGAGTGAAGAGGGCGGGCTGGAGGAGGCCTGCCGCCACATGAGCCGCTGCATGATAGCGGCCTGCAACGGCGACGCTGCAGCCCTGCGGGAGCAGCTGACACTGCTGTGGGCGGGGATTGCAAGACTGTGCGCCGAGTCAGCATTACCGCCGCCGGAGCAACTGACCGCAGAGGGCATTTTCACGGAGGAGCAGCTTTGCCAGCGGATACAGACTGTCTGTGAGGATGTACGCTGCCAGCTGGTTCTGGTACGGAATTCGGAGCATCCTCTGGTGCAGGCGGCGCTGACGGCCATACAGCTGCGCTTCCGGGAGCCGCTGAAGCTGGAGACCGTGGCAAAGGAGCAATACGTCAACGCGGCGTATCTCGGACGTATTTTCCGGGCACAGACGGGGCAGAGCTTCCGGGACGCCCTGACGGAGGAGCGCATGCGGCGAGCCGAGCGCCTTTTGCGCCAACAGGTCTCCGTATCGGACACGGCGGTGGCTGTGGGGTACAGCGACTCCAACTACTTCAGCCGCGCATATAAAAAGTACTTTGGACATTCCCCCAGCGAAGGCGGTTCGCTTCGTACCCATTAAAGAAGCAGGGACTCCGCAGCGGTATGCGGAGTCTCTGCTTCTTTTGTGGTACGACAGGTGCAAAAAAGTAAGATAGTGCAAAAAATCCTGATCGGCTGAAGGAGCCGGTGGCGCGATTGCTGCAATTATTACAAAAAAGGAACGCAAACAGGCATTCTCATTGGGCACTGTATCTGTTATGATGTAAAAAATTTATAAGGAACGCCAAAAGAAGGCGGAAAACAACAAGGCAGGAGGCCCCGATGATGATTGACAAGCAGAAGCTTTTGGATATATTGACCTCTGAGATCGAGTCCTCCACCGGCTGTACCGATCCGGGCAGCGTGTGTCTGGCGGTGGCCGTGGCGACCCACACACTGGGACGCAAGCCGGATAAGATCGATGTGCTGGTGAGTCCCAACATCTACAAAAACGGCGTCAGCGTAGGGATCCCGGGCACGAACCGCATCGGACTGGATCTGGCGGCGGCGCTGGGCGCTCTGCTGGATGAGCCGGAACGGGGGCTGGCTATTCTGGCCGATGTCACCGGCGACATCGTGCAGCAGGCGGCGGCCATCGTATCCGACGGCCGTGTACACGTAGCCTACGGCCAGACACCGGAGCCGCTGTATGTGCGAGCCACCGTTTTCGGCGGCGGCGAGGAAGCGCAGGCGGTGATCCGGGGGGACTACTCCTGCGTGACAGAGATCCTGCGAAACGGAGTGCCTGTGATGCAGGCGGAGGGGCTGTCCCGCGGAGCGGCGGTTTATCCGCTGGTGGAATACAGTGTGCAGGACCTGTACGAGGCCATCCTCGCCATGGAGCCGGAGAGCTTCCGCTTTTTGCTGGAGGATGCGCGGCGGAATCAGGAGGCGGCCAAAAGGGATCTGGAGGATCCGGAGCTGCCGCTGGGCAGACTGCTGAAGCAGCGGATCCCTGCCCAGATGACCGGCCCGCTGGCGGTCTCCGCCGAAGCGCAGGCCTATACCGCCGCCGCCGGCGAAGCCCGGATGAGCGGCCTGAATGTGACCATCATGGCCATTGCCGGAAGCGGCAACCACGGCATCACGAACTTCGTGGGCGTCCTCTCCGCAGCGGAGGCGCTGGGGGCCTCTGAGGAGCAGACCGCCACAGCGCTGGCCATCAGCTCCATGATCACCATCTACATCAAAGCGCATATCAAGCGGATGACCGCTTTCTGCGGCTGCGGCGTTGCGGCGGCCACCGGTATGACCGCTGCCGTCAGCTATCTGCTGGGCGGCAGCTATGAAACGGCGGTTCACGCCATGCAGACGGTACTGGGAACCATCGGCGGAATGTTCTGCGATGGAGCGAAGATCTCCTGCGCCTATAAGCTCAGTACGGCTGCTTCGCTGGCGGTGCAGGCGGCATATCTGGCCAGAGAGGGCTGCTTTGTTCCCGCAGGCGTGGGCATTATCGGAAATACCATCGAGCAGACCTTCGCCAATGTAGGACGGCTCAATGATCCGGGCATGGTGGCCACAGACCGCGAGCTGGTTGCCATCATCGCAGAGAATCAACAACATATGACGGGTCGCAGTTAAGCGGCAGGACAGGAAAGGAGCAAGATCATGATCGTTCTGAAGGGACGCGTGCTGGACGGCAACGGCGGCACACCCATAGAAAAGGGCGCCGTGGTATTGGAGGACAACCGCATCCGGTTGGTCTGTCAGCAGAACCAGCTGCCGGACTATCCGGGTGCCGAGGTGTATGAGCTGGAGAACGGCACCATCATGCCGGGTCTCATTGATGCCCACGTCCACATGGGCTGGGGCAGCGCCACGGCGGTGGACTGGATCAGCATGACGCCGCAGCTCAGCATGGCTCGCGCACTGCGGGATATGGCGCAGCTGCGGCAGCAGGGCTACACGGCGTTCCGGGATCTGGGCAGCGATGTGCTCCTGATGCGGCCGGCTGTGGCCGAGGGGCTGCTGGACGTCCCCCGTATTTTCAGTGCCGGGCGTATCATCTCGCAGATCGGCGGTCACGGCGACGTGTATCAGAAGCTTTCACTGGAAGCCAGCCAGCGGGCATACAGTCCCGCCTTTATCGTCAACGGTGTGGACGAGGTGCGGCGAGCCTGCCGCATCAACGCACGCAACGGAGCGGATCTCATCAAGATCATGACCACCGGCGGCGTGTTCTCGCAGGGGGACAAGGCCACACCCCACAGCCATTTCAGCCAGGAGGAAATTCGGGCAGCTGTGGAGGAAGCGGAGAACATGGGCAGCTATGTTTCCACCCACGCGCAGGCCACACGGGGCATCAAGATGGCTCTGAAAAACGGCGTAAAGTGCATCGAGCACGGCTTCTATCTGGACGAGGAGTGCATCGAGCTGATGGTGAAGAACGACTGCTATCTGGTTCCGACGCTGGCCATCATGCACGCATCGAAAATGTATTTTCAGGGTAAGGAGGGCGTGCTGCCCTACCTGAAGGAAAAAACGGAGAAGTCCTACGAGGCGCACTACCGCTCTCTGGAAATGGCGCGTAAGGCGCATATCACCGTGGGCGTCGGCTGCGACTTTTTGGGAGACGCCGCCTTCGGGTGCCCGTACAGCGAGGCCACGCTGGAGCTGGAACGGCTGTGCGTGGCAGGATATACGCCCATGGAGGTCATCACCATGGCCACCAAGGTCAACGCGCGGCTGCTGCAGATGCAGGATCAGCTGGGCACGTTGGAGTCCGGAAAACTGGCGGATGTGCTGCTGGTAGACGGGCGGCCGGATGAGGACATTCGGATCCTGCGCCACAGCGACCATGTCAAGCTGGTGATCCAGGACGGACGGATCGTAAAAAACGCCATGTCCCACACGGACAAGGTGTGAAAAATAAACTGAGAGGAACATGAGCGATGGACACTATCTTTTACAATGGCATTATCCACACGCTGGACAAAGCTTATCCCGAGGCAAGCGCTCTGGCCATCAAGGACGGTGTGATCCTGCGTCTGGGAAGCGATGAGGAGATCCTGGCGCTGAAGCAGCCCCAGACCCGCCTCATCGACCTGCAGGGCAGGCTGATGCTTCCGGGCTTTGCGGATACCCATTTGCACCTGCTGTTCTACGGAACGTTCCGCCGCCGCATCGATCTGGCAAATACCACCACCTACGAAGAGGTCGTCCGGAGGTGCAAGGAGGGCGCCGAGAAGGTGCGGGGTACCAACCGCTGGGTCATCGGCTGCAACTTCAACCAGATCAACTGGACAGACACCAACAAGATCCCCGACCGCAACGATCTGGATGCCATCGCCTCCGATGTACCGGTCTTTCTGCAGCGAGCCTGCGGCCACATCGTGTGCATGAACACCATGGCGCTGAAGCTGGCCGGCCTGTGGGATGAGCGGGAGGACACCACCACGCAGACCATGGATTTCGGCCCCGACGGTCTGCCCAACGGCTACGTCCGCGAGAATTCCGCCATGTGCGTCCAGAGCTGCTGGGAGCGCTACACGGTGGAGGAGATCAAGGATATTCTGGAATCCACCTGCCTGGAGGCCGCCTCCAAGGGCATCGTGCAGGTTCACACCGACGACTTTAACCTCATTGCCGATGACGACTTCGAGGATGTTCTGCAGGCGTATCGGGAGCTCAACGAGGAGGGGCGGCTGCCCATCCGTGTCAACGAGCAGATCCGCTTCCGCCGCACGGAGCAGCTTCAGCGGTTCCTGGATCTGGGCTATCGCGCCAACGACACCATGGGCCACTTCAAGTTCGGCCCGGTGAAGTTCCTGTGCGACGGCTCTCTGGGTTCCCATTCCGCCGCCATGCGTCAGCCGTATCATAACGACCCGGACACCAAGGGTCTGCTGCTGTTCACCGACGAGGAGCTGTACGATCTGGCTAAGCTGGCCTATACCAATGGCTATCATCTGGTGGCTCACTGCATCGGAGACGCTGCACTGGAGCAGATGATCAACACCATCGAGCGGGTCTCCGCAGAGTTCCCCCACGCCGACCGGCGCAGCGGCATCATCCACTGCCAGATCATGGACGAGGCGCTGCAGGATCGCTTCCGGCAGCTGAATCTGGTGGCCTATGTCCAGCCCATCTTCATCAAGGCTGACTCCGCCGTGGTGGACGACTGCGTGGGCGCAGAGCTGGGACGCCAGAGCTACAACTGGCGGCGCTATGAGGATCTGGGCGTTCACATGTGCGGCGGCTCCGACTGCCCCGTGGAGCCCTTCGACATCCTGCCCAACATCTACTGCGCCGTGACCCGCAAAGGAAAGCCCGGCATGGAGGCGTGGTATCCCGAAAACGGCGTCACGCTGGAGGAGGCCGTGGAGATGTTCACCAAGGAAGCCGCCTACGCCTCCTACGACGAGGCCAAATACGGCACCATCACCGTCGGCAAATACGCCGATCTCGTGGTGCTGGATCGCAACATCTATGACAGACCGCTGGAGGAGCTGTGTGAGACTCAGGTGGATCTGACCATGGTAGAAGGAGAGATCGTGTTCCAGCGGTAAATACGGCGGAACGCAAGAAAACACAAAAGGAGGCTCTATCAAATGAAGAAGAACCACATCGTAAGGGACAGCATCATTGTTGGCCTGGCACTGTTTTCCACCATGTTTGGTGCAGGCAACCTGATCTTCCCGCCGCAGATCGGTCTGGCCGACGGTACCCAGTGGGGCTGGGGCGCTCTGGGCATCGTGCTCACCGGCGTGATCCTTCCCGTTCTGGCCTTTTGGGGCGTGAACAACGTCGGTACGGACGTTAAGTGCCTCATGGGGCATGTACATCCCAAGTTCTACGACATTTTCTATCTCATCGGCTGCATTCTGGTCGGCATGGGCTCTACCCTGCCCCGTAACGGCGCCACCACCCACGAGATGGGCGTGATGTCCATCTTCCCCGATGCCCCCTCCTGGCTGACGATGATCGTCTTCTTTGCACTGGTGTTCTTCTTCGGCTGTGACAAGGGCAAGGTCGTGGATAAGCTGGGCAAGTATCTGACCCCGCTTCTGCTGATCCTGCTGGCCATCGTTCTGGTGAAGGGCGTGATCTCCCCCATCGGCACGCCTCAGGACACCGGCGTATCCGCGCCCCTGACCTCTGCCATGCTCACCGGCTATCTGACCGGCGACCTGACGGTGGGCCTGATGTGCGCCAACATCTTCATCGGCGGCATTCTGAGCAAGGGTCACACCAATCCTCTGGAGCGCAAGCGCAGCGGCCTGATCGTTGGCCTGACCTCCATAGTGGCGCTGGGTCTCATCTACATCATCCTGACCTATATCGGCGCCTGCGGCGGTGATTACTATGATCTGAGCGTGCCTCAGACCACCCTCCTCAGCGGTCTGGTAGGCCGTGTGCTGGGCAACTTCGGCAAGGTATGCATGGGTCTGGCTGTCAGCCTGGCCTGCCTGACCACCGCCATCGGTATCGGCTCCACCGGCGCCTCCGTCATCAACGAGGTCTCCAAGGGCCGCATCTCCTACAAGCTTTGGATGGGCATCGCCTGCGTGGTGGGCGCCGTGTTCGGCTCCTTCGGCATCCAGAACATCATCAACTATGTGACCCCCATCTTCCTCATCATGTACCCCATCTGCATCGTGCTGACCGTGCTGGGTCTGGTGGACAAGTGGATCCCCAACGACGGCGTGTATAAGTTCGGTGTGGCCGCGGCCGGCATCGTCAGTGTGGGCGACGCCATTCTGGCGGTGGCTCCCAATCTGGACGGTCTGCGCAAGGTCATGTACATGATCCCGCTGGCGGAGCAGGGCTTCTCCTGGCTGATCCCCACGGTGATCGCCATGGTCATCGGCGGTATCGTCTATCGCGGCAAGCCTCGCTATAACTACGGCGAGACGGCAGTGGCCACGGAGGAAGCTGCCAAGTAATCCATCTGTTCTTTTCTTAATTTACCCCCTCTCCCCCATTCGAAAAGGTTCCCTGCGGCCATACCACAGGGAACCTTTTCCTGTCGGAGAGAAATGTCCAACGGAGTATGACCCTATGAAAAAAATCTCTATATCCACGCTGCAGCGTCCGGCGGTCATCTGCCTGCTGGCAGCCTTTTGCTGTCTGCTGTGGGGCAGCGCCTTCCCGGCGGTGAAGATCGGCTACGGTCTGTTGTCCATTTCCTCCACCGATATGGCGGAACAGCTGATATTTGCGGGTCTGCGCTTTTTCTTTGCCGGTATGGTGACGGTGCTTTTCCACAGCATCTCCCTGCGCCGGCTTCTGCTCCCCGCGCGTCCCTCTCTATGGAAGGCCACAAAGCTGGGTCTGATCCAAACCTTTTTGCAGTACGCTCTTTTTTATATCGGTATGGCACACACCTCCGGTGTCAAGGGCTCCGTCCTGATGGCGGTTCATGTGTTCTTCGCTATTCTGATCTCCGCTCTGCTGTTTCACTATGAGCGTCTCAACGCCCCCAAGCTGCTGGGCTGCCTATGCGGCTTCGGCGGTGTGCTGCTGATCAACCTGTTCGGCGGCGGACTGGGCGGCGGCTTTACCCTGTTGGGGGACGGTGCCGTGCTGCTGGCAGCGCTGGTCAACGGCTTCTCCATCTCTCTATTCAAGCGGTATGCCGAGGGCGAGGACACGCTGACCCTGTGCGGGTATCAGTTCATCGTAGGCGGAGGGCTTTTGCTGCTGTTGGGTCTGTGTCTCGGCGGCACACTGCCGCATTTCACCGGCGCGTCCCTCCTTCTGTTGGCATACATGGTATTGCTGTCCGCCGTGGCTCAGACCATTTGGAGTGCCCTGACCCGGTACAATCCGGTAGGGCGGGTAGCGGTGTACGGCTTTCTGAACCCCATATTCGGCGTGCTTCTTTCGGCGCTGTTCCTACGGGAGGGACAGCAGGCCTTCACCCCGTACAGCTTAGCGGCGCTGGTGCTGGTGTGCGCGGGAATTTTCGTGGTCAACCGCAGCGATGCGCCCGGTAAAGGGGCGCGGTTTGTTCGGCATCCGCAATAGAGGACATCATTTTGATAACGTGCTTTTTCAAAAAGATAAATGCTTATCTACCGAATCGTCAAGCATTTGCCTTGATGATCCTTTTCTCATCGTCGGAGACGAAGAAGAGTATCTGATTTGGTCGCGTTCTGTTTGCCATAGGCGTTCCGTCCTTTCGTAAAGGAAGAGGGCTTGGGAGACTTCCCAACAAGCATTTTTTCGATTAAGGGGAGGGTTTCCTTAATCGGAAATCGCCGTGTATATACACCGGCTGTGCTTGCTATTCTCTTAAATCGTATTCCTGCGCAGAGACTCCCCGTAAAATACCCCTTCACCTTACAACGGACATTTTCAGCAGATTACTTGGCAATGGTGAGAAAAAAGAGTGAGAAAAATGCACTTTAATTATTACGATCACAGTATCTCCCATGTGAAAGCCACCGGCTCCGCCAAAATAAATTTATCCAAAGGAGAGGCTTCCACACAAATATGACTGAACGGGAATACATCGAGAGGCATCTGCTGGCCGGCGTGCTTGCGCTGCATGAGACCGTCGCATGGATCGGTGTGGAGGGGGATCCTGTTGGTCATCTCCGGCATAGTGCTGGGAACGCGGCAAGGCACGCATAAGACTCCGGCAGATGCTAAATAGAAAAGGCAGCGCTCCGGCAATAATGCCGGAGCGCTGCTGGAAAATACTGGAAAAATTGCGAAAGAGGGCTTTTACAGATGCAGCTCCTTCAGCCGCCGGAAGCTGCGGCTGGCCAGCAGCAGGCCGAGAACCGCCAGCGCCAGCGCCGCCGCGCCCAACAACCAGGTGGCGGTGTCCACCGCTCCTCTGTCGCACAGGTAGGAGAAAATGCGGTAGCCGCCCATCACCAGCAGGATGCCCGCCAGCAGCAGCCCCACCAGCACGGTGGAATTTTCACAGTTGTCGATCTTTTTCATAGCACCCTCCCCGCCTGTTTTCCGTGGTATTGTATCACGGTTTCCCACAAAAAACAAGCCTCCGGTCGTCGACCGGAGGCTTGCTGTTTTGCAGAAAGACGAACGCTTACTTGGCGTCCTTGATGGCAGCCTGTGCGGCGGTAAATGTATTGAGAGCGATGTTTAAGATCATTCCAAAGTGCCGTTCCGATGTGCAGGATCGTCAAGTGTTCTTACTATGCCGTTCGCAGCTTCTCCCGCACCATCATCAGGGCATAACCCAGCAGGTTTTGCCCCTGCCATTTTGCTCGGTCAAGTCTGTCGGGGTCGTGCATCGACAGACCGATGCCCCATATCCGATCCTTCACGGCACATTCGGCAAGAACAGCGCTTCCTGTTCTTTTCAGTTGTTCCCCCAATTCGGAGTTCTGCGAGAACTTTGCTAAAAGCCCATCGTAGATGACAATCTGCCGGACACCGTTCCATAGGCTTTCATCATACCCTGACACGATCCGTCCGAGAGCCTTGATTTCGGCGACATCCTCCGTGGCGAGGATCTGTGCGGCGACTTTCTCATCGCCAAAACAGACCGCCTTGCGGTACATCATATACTGCTCCATTGAGGAAAACGCAACGCCATCCAGCGTAAACGAGGAGGGATACCAGTTGCTCAAATACCCGTTTTCTTCATTTGGATTGTGAAAGCAAATAACAGCCATCACACTTCCCCCACTTTTTTCACCGCCAAATCAAGCTCCAAGTCGTGAAGTCCGGCATACGCCTTTTTCAAGAAGGACACGGGGATTTTCTTGACAAGCTCTGCGCTAGGCAGATTGTAGTACCACTGGTAGTAAGCGTAAAATTCTCCGATCCAGGACGGCATAAACCCTTCCAAAGCCTTGCCTTCCTTCAAACGGTAGTTTTCCGTTTCGGTGAAATAAGCCCAAAGCTCCTTCGCGTCCATTGTGTTGACATAGGCTTTTGCTTCGTCAATACTCTTTCGTGTTTTGCTTGCCATATAAGTGTTAATGAACTCCTCGGTATCCTTGTCGTGGTATTCCTGTGCCACAAAATCAAAGAGCTTGCCTTGGCTCTCCACCACATCGTCTAAGTATGCCTCTGCATAAGCTCGCATTATCCTCACCTCTCAAACAAAGTGCTGAACACCTTTGTAACCTTGTTTGCATCGGAATCAACAAGGTCACGCATATTTTTCCTTGCTGCTACATCTCTCTGATTGTACCTGTCGTTAAACTCAGCATAGGGGACGGAAAGTGGCTCATCTTGCTTTTCGGTCAGTTTGGCATATGCTGCTTCGGATTTGAGGCAATATTGGATGCCCAAACCGCCCAACGAAAGCAGTTCTTCTTCATTTTCCTGTCGATTAAGATCTTCCACAGCTTATTGTATCTAAATCTAACAGGCATTTTGGTTCTCCTATAGATGCGGCATTTTGCTCCTTGGTGTATCTCTACTATCATTCTTAGAGTAGCAGAAATTCCAAGTTTTTTCAATAAAAAAGTTGTAGTATCGCACTAAAATTCGGTTTTACATCCATCCGTACAGTCCAAAAAGAAACGCCCTCTGACGAGAGCGTTTCTTGTCTTATATCAAGCATCACAGCAAAAACGAGTTCAGTTTTTTGCGTAGCGCTGGCTTCTTGCCTTCCATGCTGCGTGACCATGTTTTGACCGTCTGCGCTTCCAAAAACTGTACCAGTGGAGTCAAATCCTCCTGCTCATCGTAATCTTGCAGCGCGTCATAATAGTCGCGGCGATCCTCCTCATAGACGATGGTGGGCGGATAGTCGTTGATCATCAGCCAGTAGTTCAGCAGCGTCCGTCCCACGCGCCCGTTGCCGTCCGCAAAGGGGTGGATATTCTCAAAGCGGGCATGGAGGTACGCCCCTGCCTTCAGCGGTGCTTTCGCGCCGATGGCATTGACTTCTTCAAGCAGCTCCGCCAGGTCATTCTCCACCTCATCGGGCTGCGAACCGACCTCGTTTTTGCCGGTTACATAGTCGTGCTTCTTAAATTCGCCGGGACGCTCCCCGTTCACGATGTAGCGGCGCTCATCGTAAGTGCCCTCCGTCAATGCGCGGTGCACAGCACAGATCAGTTCGATGGACAGCGGTTCTTTTGCGATGATTTTGCCCTGCAAGAAGTCGTAGCACACCTTTTGGTTCTGCTGCTCAAACAGGGTACGGGTGCTGCCGGTGTAGCCCACAACCCTGCCGTTTTCAAATATCTCGCGGGTGTCGTGGTAGTTGATCTCGGCGTTCTCGATCTTGCCGGAGTTGTAGGCAAACAGAATACGGAAGTTGTCCAGCCGCAGAGAAAGGTCATCGACCGACTGGATATTCCAGTTCTGCCACATTTTCACAACAGCGTCATATCGGCTCATGATGCACCTCCGGCACAAGGATAGTCTTAGTATAGCACACTTGTGGGCAAGATGGGAAAAATTTTACAGCTTTTTTGTGCGAACATACACCTCCACAAGCAAATCCCTCCACTGCCCACGGCGCAAAAAGGTGTTGTCCCGGCGGCGGAATGCCTGCGCCGTCTCAAACGGGATATAGAAGGTAAACGCCCGTGTGTAGTAACGATCTCTAATCTCCTGTGCATTCTTGGCAGCATCAGCGTAGGTCACAATAGCTGTGGTGGTTGCCGGTGAACTGCCGCGCACGGGAAACAGAACCGGCTCCGCCACGGGTGCATCTCCAGTCACGTTGACCAGCCACTCAAAGCAGTGGTCGCTGCGCACAAGCACCTTGTCCACGAACCAGCGCACGGTCTGCACGTCCAGCTTGCTCCCGGACAAGTCCACCATACTTTTCATTTTTGCAAGTGCTTCACCCAGCTCGTCCCTGCTTGTACTCCCGGCAATGGGAGAGGTGCATTGAGAAAGCAGCTCCCTCTTTTCCGCAAGCTCCCCGCAGAGTGCGGCATACTTGCCCTCATAGTGTGCCTGATTGATTTTTTCATCGGTATAGAGGTCGATCAGGCGGTCGATCTTTTTCTCCAGCTTTTCTATGTCCGCCTGATACCGCTCGGCATCGCTTTTGGCGCTGACCGCGATTCGCTCATCCTGCGCCGTCATCTTGTCAAAGGTGTCCAGCACCGCGTCAAAATGCTCGCTCCAGAGGCCGTTAAACACCTTCAGCCCCATCAGCTCCAGCTGCCATGCCGGGATACTTCGCATATCGCAGCCGTTCTCCGGCGGAAGTTCGTTGTTCTTTCGGAATGCCGTTGTCCCGTTGACCGCCCTGTTGCTGCAAGCATAGCCGTATGCGTCCGCTGCGCGCTTTTGATTTGTCCGCCACTTGTACCTGCGGAAACGGCTGCCGCAGCTGCACAGGAGCTTCTGTGTCCACTTTTCCGCCGCAGTGCGGCCTGCACCGCTGGCGGTATTCCTTTTGGGGACAAGCGCTGCCTTGGCGCTTTTAATAGCCTGTACCTCGCGGAAGACCTCCTCATCAATGATCGGCTCAAAGTCGCCG
This sequence comes from Faecalibacterium prausnitzii, assembly GCA_002313795.1. GTDB lineage: Bacteria > Bacillota > Clostridia > Oscillospirales > Ruminococcaceae > Faecalibacterium > Faecalibacterium prausnitzii_L. The sequence continues at coordinate 15,144 of DCCL01000270.1, read as the reverse complement.
TCAACGAGTACCCGTTCCTCCTTCGGCAGCCGTTTGGCCTTGCCGGTAAGGTAGTCAACGATCTCAGTTTTGCACTGCTCCTGCTTGCCAATGTACATCGGATTGGACAGCACGCGAGAGATAGTGGATTCAAACCAGCTGACCTCGCCGGAGGAATTTTTGCGTCCCTCTTTCGATAGCATGATCTTGATCTCTTTCAGGCCGCAGCCCTCCCGGTAGAGCTGGAAGATCCGCCGCACGGTGTCGGCCTCGTCCTCGTCAATGACAAAGGTAGGGACGGACTTGTCGCCTATCCTGCCCACCTTGTCCTTGTCGTGTATGCTGCGTACCCTTGTGTAGCCCAATATCCGGCTCGTTCCGTAGAGCACGCCGTTTTTGCGGGAGATGTACTGCCCCGCCTTGGCACGTTCGCTGATCTTGCGGCTCTCCTCCTGCGCCAAGCTCGCCATCAGCGTAAGCCGCAGCTCACCGTCATTGTCGCGGATGGAGTGAATGTTGTCATTGACGAAATAAACCTCAACACCTTTTTCCTTGAGTTTACGCACATAGTTGAGGGTCTCCACCGTATTTCTCGCAAAGCGGCTTACTTCTCTGGTCACGATCATGTCAATCTTGCCAGCCTTTGCATCTTCTATCATCCTGAGGAAGTTCGGACGCTTTTGGGCCTGCGTACCCGTAATACCACGATCCAGATAAGAGGTCACTGAGCCAACGATCTCCCAGTTCGGATTCCGTTCCGCCAATTCTTCATACCACTGCATCTGATTTTTCAGCGCGGACAGCTGCATCTCATGTTCTGTGGAAACGCGCCCGTAGAAGGCCACGCGGAGCTTCGTGTCGTTTGTCACCTCGCGCCAGTCCAGCATCACACTCACGCCCCTTTCTGTTTTGGATTGTACAGAGATTTATCAGCAAACGCAAGCCTTTCTCCCTTATTCTCCACCTGAAAATTCCGCTGCGCTTTCAAAGGCTCTGTTCAGAGCCTCCACGCCTTCCAAATTCTTCTGGAGCTGTGGAAGAAATGCCGTGTCTATCCGAAAATCAGTGTACAGAGCGTGAAAGTACATTGCCTGCAAGACCTCGATGGCTCGTTCCTCCACGGGCTCAGTCCTCTCAATAGCCTTTCTGACAAAAGCAGAGCAGGTCATCGCCAGCTTA
>DCCL01000270.1:9293-13934 GCA_002313795.1 Faecalibacterium prausnitzii | reverse complement strand
ATGAAACATAGAGAGCCATTCTTCAAGAGAATGGGTTGCACTTTTAAGCTCGGGATCATTCAGAATCCGCTGTGCCTCATCAGCTGGAATATGTGACAGTGCCTCACCGCTTGTATGTCCAACATCCCCGGGGCAATAGTTTGGCTGTGTGAAATAAGAGTAGTGTTGATTTTTGTCAATGACCATTCTGCCCAGCGGATAGATGGCACAGACCGCCGGTTTCTTGGACTGCACTATGCATTTCCCCTTGCGGAGTAAACTGCAGCTGCCGTCCAGCCTTTCCCGCAGGTAGAGCAGTGGCAATTTTGAGTTCTTCCCGATACTGAAAGCTGTAAACTTCTTCACTGCCTCAGACACACTCATTTCGAGCTGCTTCGCTATGTGAAAAACGTCCGCGCCGGTCAGCCGAATGCTTTCCAATCTGTTCCGGCAGCAGTTTCCGCACATCTGGCACTGAAACACGAACTTGTCCTCGGGCTTCAGAATGTGGTCAAGGTAATACTTCGCTCTGTCAAATTCTCGGCTCATCATCAATACCTCCCGCAAAAATGTTGAGAGATTGTACAGCGCGAGGCCGCTTTTCGCAACAGAAAAATGTGCTTGAAAAAGCAGAAAAGGCGGCTGTCCGCCTCTTTTTGCCGGACAGCCGCCTTTTCTCTCAACCAGCCCACATTGTGTATCGGAAATCACCTGCCCCTGCGCTTCAGCCTGACAAGAGCAGTGGTATCTCCGCTCAGGAAGTCGCTCACGATCTCAAACAGCCGGTTCTCCCCCGGTGTCCTCTCCACGCAGGAGGACAGGTAGTTGATGTAGCCGATTACCTCGCCATATTTTTCCTGCATTTCGCTTTCGCAGCGCTTGTGTACTGTACGGCGATACGGCGACAGCGCCAGCAGGCATTCCGCAAGCCTACTCTCTGTCGGAGCGCTGCTTGCAACACGCTTTGACAGCTTTAGGGTCACTGTATCTGCCAGCAGCGATGGCTGGCTGTATTTCTCCATCGCCCTGTTCAACAACTCCCAGTAGTGGGGCATATCGGCCTTGTGGGGCAGCTCGATGACATGATAGAGCATGTCATCCGGGAAAACATCCTTCAGCACCTTCTTGCGGCAATAGTCCATGCTGCTCACAAGTGTCGCAACTGGGCGCGCTTTATCCGGGTTGAGCGTGTTGTACTCCATAAAAGCCGCCTTTGCTGTCATATAGGGGCTTTTGATGTAGATTTTTGCGGCATCGTTCAGCAGTTTGGAGTGCAGCATAAACTCTAGATACCGCCGCAAAAAGCGCAGGTGATCCTCCGGCAAGTCCTTCCGCTGCAAGATGCCGTGGGGCTTCTCCGCCCAAGAACCATCGGGATTTAGCAGCGCCCCATACAGAGCCTTTGACGTTTTTAACAACTGTGACATGATCAGATCCGTCCTTTCTCCATCGGTTTTCAAGATTTTTCTTTCGGTTTGTCGGTGAAGTCTTTACCCCTCCATCGCTTTTTTCATATATCCCCGGAAAATCCCTTGAAATCAACACTTTTTGGAAATCCCATACTGCCATAAAGCCTTCATTTCCAAGAAAAAATTTCTATCTACCACTATTTTTTAAGATTTATTTTTGAACATATTTCTTGTTCACCGTGCTCCGCGCACAATGAGCGCAGATGCAGCGGTGGCATTTCAAGTCCAAAACCGTATCAACCAGTCCGTTTGCTGCCCTCAAAAAACTGACATTTTTTTAGTTGCGGCACATAATGCTGCTCAAAAATCGGAATGTCTAAATTTTCTCAACTAGTCAATGTCGAGTTCATTTTATTCTCCTCTTTCCCTCTCCTCCGGTTCATCATTAAAAAGTCCATTTTGACAACCCGTGTCTATTTTCATGGTCACAGCATCCATTTTTATTGTCCTGCTATGCCTCCCAGGGCTGTTGTCTAAATTTGTCTCAACATGCTCTTTTCATGCTTCAAAACCCAGACCACTTTTTCATTTTGTCAGCCAGAATGTGCAATGCTCTACCAGCTGATCAACACATGTTTAACTTCCATTATCACGATCTATATGAGCCAACATGTCTAACCACTTTCTTAGACCACAAATTTTAGTGGCAATGTATGTTCACCTTTTACATTAACCCTCTTCACCATTTCACAACAAAAATCACCTTTTACATTAACACCATCAAAACTTGTTAATGTATGTTCGCCTTTTACATTAACCGTGTGAGAAACCAGAATGATACAAAAACAAGCTGCACAGGAAATAAACCCGTGCAGCTTGCTCTTTCAATTTTCACTTCTGTCTGCAAATGAACCAGTCACTGCTATTGATGGTTTCTCCGCGCATATCACGGATGGCCTCGTCCAATCCGAAAATATTGCACACATAAATATCAGCGTGTCGGCTCATAGCATTGTGTGTTAGCTGTTTGTCCATCCTGTGCTTACCACAGCGAGGACAAATCGGTAACTTCGTTTCCTGCTGTGACTTTGCGGCTGCATTTATCATTTGCAGGCAGCCTTGTTCTGTTTTCATAGCGACCTCACTGGATGTATTCACCGACAAACTGCGGCTCACCGTCTACAATCAGTGCCATCAAGTACAAATTACGGTGGTCTTTCTTTGTCTCTGCCCAGTGCTGGCAGATTCCCTCATTCGAGTCGAACCGCCGCATGGTTATGTGCCCCTCCGGAGGCACCTTGATAAACCAGAAGCCGTCCTTAACATCGTTTGACAGCTTATCCCACTCAGGCCGGTGATCCCGCAGCAGCTCAGAGCTGACCGTGATGGAATTGGCTGATTGCCTTACGCAGCGGTGCTTTTTTATATCTTCTGCTGTCAGCGGTGCGCCAGCCCAGTTCAGTACGATTTTTAAGAGATCATAACCGTTCATTTCATGCCCCTCCTTAGAAGAAAAACATGCTCATCAGCATAGACTGTGCCGCTTCTTCCTCGCTGATGTCTTCCGGCTCTGCAAATCGAGCTGTGTACTTCTCCATCTTGTCTTGCGGCAAGGACGCCAAGTTCTCGCCGTCAGTCCCTACGACATAGAAATCGCCAACCAGTATATCCTGTCCGAACCGGCGATTAGGCTCAAATCCAATGAGCTTACCCTCATCGTTCAGGAGCAGGTCTACGCCTTCTTCCACGCCGACCAACTGGATCAGGTGATGGTAGTCCTTCACTCCGCTGCTCACGGCTTCTTGCAGAGCCGACAACTCATTTTTCAGTGTGACTACTTCCGGTTTCTTATGAGGGCTGACCTTGAGCACAGTGATTTCCTTCTCTTTGCACATAAACCGCTACCTCCGCTTTCAAAATTAGGGCGGCATCGTACACGAGATTTTCTTGAATTGCAAGCCTTTTTTCACTCAAAATTCTTGCAAAAGCAGTGCCTTGCTCATTGTCCATTTTCCCTTAAAATGTCTTTGCCGGTCGGCGAAAATTTCACCCCTATCTCTCTCCACGGGTTTTCGCAGCAAACACCGTGGACACCCCTTAAAATTGCAAATGAAACCATTTTCCCACCCTATCCGGCTTCTGTCCGGCGCGGGCCGGATATTCGCCCTATTCGCAAAAAACAGACACCCGCTAAACAGCGGATGCCTGCTTCTATTTTCTGCTTTCAATGCCTGCGATGATGGGATCACGCCGCCTTGGTGTAGTCAACGATTGTGATTTCCTGCATCAGCAGCTTCACACGCGCTGTAATTTCCTCGATTTTTTGTACCACATCGCCAGTATAAAAGACCTCATCGCATTCTTCACATTTATAGCAGGGAATATTTCTGATGACGAGAAGTCCAAACCCCATCTCAATGGCTTCGCTCGTTGAGCTTTTATACGCCTCTCTGCCGCATTTCATACACTTCATTTGGCTTCCTCCTTCCGCGTTTTCAAATCAGCTCCCCATTTTGCCGGATCGGGAACATAGGCGGTGATAATATAAATCATGCCATCGTTTATGCTGGCGCAGATATGCAGGTTCATTTTGTGAGATTTTCCCAATATAAGGCAGCTTGGAAAAGGGAAATCGTTTGGATAATCCTCGATTATTGTTCCGGTGTTTATAGCTTCACATACATCATCCAATGCAATACCGCGTTCCGCAAATCGCTTTCTGCTGTGCTGCGTTATAACCATTGTTTCCGGCTTATTTAACGCCCGCAGCTGCTCTAATGAGCAGGACATCTCACCCAGCCCCCTTCAAAGACATTTGCAATGTAATAGTATTATAAGGCATCACCGAAGAATATGCAAGCGGGGCATTTCGCACCGCGGCAAAACCGCACATCCGGCTGCTGCCGAATGCGCGGTTGATAAACCTGTCTTATGTCGAACGGTCAATTCATATAATTGGACTTATGCCAAGGAGTGGAACTTACTTTACCTTAGACTTGGACTTCTTCTGCTTGGCCTTCTTGGAGTTGCTGCTCTCAGGGTTTGCGTTTTGCTCTAGTTCCACTTTGCTTTTTGTATCAGCGCCGGAAATCTCAGGTTCGGAGAGGGGAGAGGGAGACTGCTCATCCTGGGGAACCTGTTCAACTTTTTCCATTGCAGGCTCGGGGTCGGTCGGCTTATTGTCTGTGGCGGGTTCACCAGTAGTATCACTAAACAGCTCATCAAGCCGATCCACTACTTCCGCAGGAACAGC
>DCCL01000270.1:5155-9253 GCA_002313795.1 Faecalibacterium prausnitzii | reverse complement strand
AGATGGAATTAGAGTTACTCAGTCCTCCTTCGGGAACTGTGTCTCCTGCGGGTTCTGCTGTGCCTGTTGTGCTGCCTTCACCATGATCTCTGTGATCAGGGTTTCCAACCTCCTGTACAGCTGTTTTATCAACAATGCCAGCAGTGCCGCTGTCAGCATCAGAAATATGGCTACCAGCAACACCGACTGTGCCACCACTCTCTGCCTGATCTCCTCCAGGAGCATCATTACCGCCGGTTCCACTGTCATCCTCCTTGTCTGTGTCCTCTTTTGTCATGTCGATGAACTCTACTCCATCTGCAAATCTAATCATGCCTGATGCATCATTGATCCAACAACCTGACAATCTATTGAGTGTGTAAAGTGCTCTCACCAGTTTCTCTTTAACCGGTAATCTTGCAGATATGTTATTGACAAGCTCGTAAACAAGCCCATCGGGAGTGTCTGCAACTTTTGTCAGTGCATAGTAGGGTGTGGCTGCTGTATCTATACTCTCCCTCAGAAGTCTGAACTTACCTACACCAGACTTGACCGGCAGGTTACGCTGATTGAAACCTTCCTCATCAAGCTCGATCTCACCGGCCTTTGTCAGCATCAGTCCATTCACGCCCTCAGCCCTGATGAGTCTTTTGACCTCAAGAGGGGTAAACTCCTCAAAGGCCAGCGAGTCAGGATTGTACAGCGTGTAGCCGCTCACACGGGTACGACCAAGTGTCATTTGGCAAACCACGGTCTTTTTCATGCCTTTTACTCTCCTTCACCTTCATTATCCCCCAAAATCAAATTGGGATGAGACTGTAACGCTGAAATCTTTGAAAGGCAAGACTTTTTTGCTTTTTCAACTGCCAAAAAACGAAAAATATTCACCTGTATTTCATTGTCACACTCCGAAACTTTTCGGAATTGCCGGCAAGCACCCTGCTGTATAGCAAAAATCAGGCAATGCTCCCCGGTATGTATCGCGGTAATGTCGTCAATTTTTCCCTCACTGCCGGTGCTGTTTTTGAGGGCATACGGAACTCATTTTTTTCACAAAAATCGGAATACAACGCATCACCGCACATGCATCAGGACGTGAAAAATGGGAGCCATAAACATGACTCCCATGCTCACGCTGATATTACGAGGCGAGAGGGTCTTCGCCGGTCAGGCCAATGAACTCGTTGTACTCAAACATGTAGACACCGTCATCCATCTGGATCAGCACCACACGCACAGTGTCAGCGGCATTTTGCCATGTGCAGGTGCTGAAGCACACCGTCTTGAAATAGGGCAGGTTTTCCAAGCTGATATGCAGCAGGTTTTCCTGCCCCAAACACTTGGCGATTTTTATCACGCAGAGCTCGTCCTCCTTGGCGTACCTGGCAAAGTTCTTCCAAACTCTGTCAAGCACAAACGGACTCATTTTAGAGCAGGTTCTTGACTGAAACCTGTCAGGTATGGCTATTGAACCAGTCTGTTTTGTGTCCATATTTTTATCCTCTTTTCATTATTATCCGCCCAATTTCTGCCTCTGGACAACACAATTATAACGCGAAAATCTCAACTTGTCAAACTTTTGAACGAAAAATATTATATATCTTTGTTAAAACAAGATATTTTTGCAACTTTTCAAACGAGCATCTCACATATCAAGGGGAGCATACGGAGCGTTCATAATGTCCATGCCCTCCAGCTCCTCAAGCTCTCCAACGATAAAGGAGAGCACATCTTGGGGGCTGTGGTCTTCCAATATCAGCTTGTCCAATAAACTTTGGGGGCTGACCTCAAATGCTGTCAACAGGTTCACCGTTGCCACCATCAGGTCAAACAGTTCAGGTGTCAGGCCGGATATTCGCTCAACCTGACCGCTGTACTGCTCCGATTGCGGTGCTGCCATACTATGCGATCCTCCCCTCTGTGGTCTGCGGCGATTCTGCCTGTCGCACTTTTGGGCTCTGATCACAGGTTTTCTCGTACTTTTCTATTGCACGATAGAAGGTGTTGGGTTTCAGCCCCAGCAGTTTCCGAAACTCGGACGTCTTGATCGCCCCGGATTTCCACCGGCTATAACACCGTTCGATCTGCCGAACATCATATTCGATAGGCTTTCTGCCCTTGTACTTGCCCTCGCTCTTTGCTATCTCGATACCTGCGCGTGTCCTGCGCTCCTTCTCCACGAGCTCCTGCTCTGCGATGCTCGCATAAACCTCGATCAGCAGGTTTGTCACCATGTCCAGCACCCACTCCTGCCCCTGTCCCGGGTTGATCGTGGTAGTCGGGAGTGACAGGACGATCAGACGAACTTTTTTGCTTCGCAGGTACTCCACCTCGGATTTGATGTCACTTTTCCTGCGTCCAAGGCGGTCGAGCGCATCCACCACCAAACTGTCGCCCTCGCGGAGCAGCTTTCGCAAAACGGAATACTGCTCCCGCTCTGCACCGCGTATTTTGCCGGACTCCTTCTCAATGATGATGTCCTCATCGGGAATGCCGAAGTCCCGCAGCGCCTTTAGCTGCCGTGCTTCATTCTGCTTATCCGTGGAGCATCGGATAAACCCATACCGCTTCTCTGCCATCTAAAATCACTCCTTCCGGCTTGGCTGCGAAATTGTAACGCAGACTATTTCCTGTGTAAACACAAAATATCCGAATCCGGCATGAAAAAAGGGCAGGGCAAGCACTGTCAATGCTTGCCCCACCTCTGCCCTGTATTCTGCTGTTCACAATGCTACACTCTTTCAATAGACCACACCCTATTGAAGCACCGCTATTTTGAAATTTGAAACACTTATTCTGCCAAGTTACCTTTCCCGAGCCGGTTATGGGTGCGCGGCATTTTGTTTCAAAAAAGCGGTGTGAATGAAACCAGTCTATTGAAACACTTTCCGCACTGCCCCGGTTATATTTGCCCGTTTTCTGCTTCAATGATTTCCTCTTGATAAGCCTTTTCGCTGTATTTTGACTGCCCGCTCATGATATATTCCGGCTTGTAAAGCGCGTATACCCACTCAGGATTTCCCGCGATACGAACCTTGACCTGATATCCCTGAGAGGACTCCTGCGTATAAAGAAATCCGCCGGATGCCATCTGCCTCACAAATTTGCTAATATCCAGAGGTATATGATAGAAATCTCTCAGGTGCTGTACCACCGCATTGAGATCGTCATCGAACAATACATAATAGCTGCGATCTCTATCATACGGAATCAATCCCGTGTGTGCGCCACAAGCAGCTTGATGTGCCTCAATTTCCTTTATGCGGGCAGCAAAGAAATCACTCGCGGTCAGGTACAAGTCCTTCACATCGACCATCATACCCGACTCATGTGCAACCGGCAACTCGCTCTGTTTTGTGCACAAAACGCACAGAAGTTCTTCGATGTTAATGAGTGATCCGTCCGTTGCGGAGTTGTAATATTGCTTCCGCACCTTTTTATAAATCTTACCGGCCTCTCGTTTGCTCTCTTTGACGAACTCGTCTTTTTCATCCGCCCGGCTATTCCGATACTGCACCCATTCCATAAAGGTTAATACATCATACTGCGATATGGTCAGTGCCGGTGAGAAGCTGCCATCCTTAGAACGCAAGGCATATTTGAACAACCGTTCACCCTTGTCGTTCACCACGATTTTTGCGAAAAGGCGATCGTCCAGCACACCTTGGATCTTAGCCATCCCGTTCACTGGGAGTCGCTGGAAACCGCTGCGCTTAAACGCCATTCGCCGTTCGTCTTCTTCGTCCACTACGGCTCTTTCGCGCTCGTGCAGTCCTGCGTCAAGATCTACCTTCTTTGTAACATGCGCCTGCAGCGCAATCTCGTCCATACGGGATACTGCTGGGGTCAGTCCTGAGCCGCCTTCTTCCTGCTGACCATCAAAATCAAGGTTGATGCTTCTTGCATTCTCATTTGTTATTTCACTCATTAAGTTGCCCTCCAATCCGCATAAATGTTTTTGCGCCATATTTGCGATAAATAGACTATATATCGCTATTTTGCCCGCATAGCGCCGACCTCCAAGCTGTTTGATCTGCCATCATTATGCATGAATTGCATCGCCAGCGCAACTGTTATTTTGAAGGCGTTGAGAATGAGACAACCCTCTGTTCGCCAAAT
>DCCL01000270.1:1586-5105 GCA_002313795.1 Faecalibacterium prausnitzii | reverse complement strand
GACAAACAGAGGGCAGATTTTACTTGAGGCGGTAAATCACAGCCGATTTCGATAAACCAGTCTCCTGTGCAATTCGCTCGTAGGAATACCCCTTTTTACGCAGTTCCTTCAGCCGCTCAGTCGGCACATCAGACCGAAAACGTGGTTTGACCTCCCCGCGCCGCATCTGTTCATATCTCGCCTCCATCCTTGACGGTGGAGTCTGTGACTGTCCTTCGCTTGAACACCCCGGCAGTCCCTGCCCACCTCTAATATCCATTACATCCATCGTGTGCCTCAAAAGTCGCATCGCTTCACTTCTTTCCGCCAGCGGAATGTTATCACATTTTGAAAGGAGATATTCAAAAGAATTACAAATATCCCCTAACTTTTTATACAGTCTCACCGTATACGCCAGCGCTGCAAAAAAGCCGAGTTGATAATCAAGGCTGTTCCTAAGAGCAAACTTGCGCCGCAAAAACCACATATCATTGTCATCATATTTTCTGTTCATGCCCGGATCTTGATCAACAAGGTTTTGAATAATCAGGCCAACACGCCTTGCTCGTTCATCGTTCAAATTGTACATGTAATATGGTAATACTCCCATGCTTGTTTCCTCCAATAAAGATTGTAGTTCCGTTTATATAAACAACACCGGTCAATTTATATAAACTACTATTCCTTATCTTAAGGCACAACAAAAATACTACTCAAAAATAGCAAACGCATAAGGGGAAATAACTTATGTACCGGCGGGGTACTCTAAAGTAGGAAACTCGGATTAAGATTGTACCTGCGGAAGCTAAGAAAGCACATAAACCGGGCTAGAATTGTACAGGGCAAACTATAAATGCGGGGAACTGGGGTAACTTTGTACTTGTTGAGCTTGTACTATGCGTGAAAAAATCCCCACTTGTAACGGTGAGGATTTGTCAGTGCCCTATCCGCCCTATTTGTGCTGAGGACTAAATAAACAAAGCTATTTGGAAAGGAGGTAATGCATCGCGGCAAAGTCCACATTCTCGCTGTAAGACTTCATATCGTAGAAACACGTCAGCCATTCCGCATGATGCACAGGCAGCGCAGGTGTCCATGCATCGGTGAGCATTTGCGCTGCGGAATTTCTCTCCGTCGGTGACGGCAGTGAAATGACTGCTTTCATATACTCGATTGCCTCCTGCTCGGAAGCCCCCGCAAAGAGCGCGTCTATCCGCAGCTTCTCCGGTGTCACTGTAAAAGGTGAGTCGGAACATTTGGAACGCAGAAACTGCGGCAGTGTAAGCCCACACGCAGCGCTTGACCATTTTCCGCGCTGCATACCGATGACGGCAAGGGGTGCGTCTGTGCCGATCTCACGCATATATTCGCTGTGAATAAGCTCCGCATAATCAGGTGCAAGGACAGATACGGAAGAACAAAGATCCTTCTTGATGAAGTCCATCAGCTCCCAATGCGGCACAGGTTGCTGGGCGGTGCGGTAACGCCGGTTCGGCACAGTCCCGTCACACCGCACGGTGATCCGCCCGTAAACGAGTTTCTGCTCTGCCGGAGACTCTGTGATCACGATGTCAGACGGAGAGAATATCATCGGTACGGCTAAACTGCCAATGCTGCTGCGTATCCAGTTGAACCCCTCCTCGCTGACACAGATTTCAAAGTGTACATCGCTGTGCCCCGGATGCCAGAAGTACACATCGTCAGGTGCAAAGCCGTCTATCTCGCACACTGCTCCGCACTTTTTGCAGCGCACTGTCTCACCGCACAAATGCTCCACTATCCCATCGTACGTGATCCTGTGGCATCTGCTGCAAGCCAGATAAGGTCCGCCAAACAGAACCTTGTTAAACTGCAAGGCGTGTAATGCCGTTAGTGCCCCTGTTCCTCCGCAGAGGTAGTAGGGCAGATGCAGTTCATTTAGCTGTGTCAGCAGCTTTACAAATGTTGAGAAAGAAATCTGAAGAAGTTTTCTGAGCAACAGATTTATTTGATCACATCCTTCCCCATCAAAGGGGAGTAGTGATGTGTAGTTACCGAAATGACCCTCGTCATGCCCATTCGTTTTTTTCATACTGCACCTCCGTTGTTGTGTATGTCCGTGCTTTCGCAATGACTGTCTGCGCCGTCCGTACTAATGTGTGCTCACGCTCATTGAAGCAGGCGCGTACGGGTTTCCTGTCCTCTACTTCCGATCATAAGAGGGCTTCCCGCCTATAGTGTCGTCCCATACCTCCCCAATCTGTCGAATCACCATCTATTATTGACTGTAAAATGCATCATTCTGAATTTGGAACATTTGGAACGCCGTGTTCTTTTTTATACTGATCCCTCATTCTGTAATATGTTCCCGCACCAATATTCATCTGTCTGCAAGCCGCGGAAATACTCAGCTCATTTGCTTCTATCTTTGCCTGCAATTCCTCAAAAAGCTCTGTGTGACGATCCCTGTGCGGGGCACTCTTGACCTTACGCCAATAACGGTAGTAGGTCGTCTTCCCAATGCTCATTTTCCGGCAGACCTCCGCTACGGTCATCTGCCGTCTCTCCACAAGGTCAAAGCACCGGTGCAGCTCCTCCATAAACCGCGACAGCCGCGTCTCATCCCCGATGTCCCGGTCTGTCAACATCGCAAGGTCGGAAAGCACCGCCTGCCAATGACCTGCCGCCGTGTCAATCTTAGGAGACTTGCAGAGCAAAGTCGCCTGCCGTTGATAGAGGGCAAGTGCCATCTCCGTGAACGCTCCGGCTGTACCGCCCAACTCACCGCCCGTCTCCACGGTTACACTGTCGCCCGCTCTCACATACGCAAGCAGCTCCCGCAGGATGTTGCCGTCCCCATCGACCTCCGTGTAGACTCTGTCAAAGCCCTCCGGCGCTGTGCCATTTCCTCCGCGCCTGTAATAAAGCCTCATGCTGCATCACCTCTGCACGGACTGTACCGCACGGTCACACCAAAGGCAATGCATCGCTTTCGTTGATGCCGCTGACCCTTCCGAGTGCCGCTTCCGCGTGCCATTCAGAGTGCCATTCCGAGTACCGGCGGCACACGGAATCCGTCCATGACGCGGTTTTTCTCAACCTGTCCCACAAAAGATGCAAAAAATCCGGTATTGCCCCAAACGGAACAATACCGGATTTTTGTTTGTTTTCAGCCAATGATGCCCGCAAAGGCAGTCGCATCAAAGGTTTGCAAGTTTCAAGCCGCTTTGTGAACGCTCAAAAGATCGCTCACATTTCCTTGATCGCGGCCTGTGCGGCAGCCAAACGCGCGATGGGGACACGGAAGGGGCTGCAGGACACATAGTCCAGACCCACCTTGTGGCAGAACTCCACGGAGGATGGATCGCCGCCGTGCTCGCCGCAGATGCCCAGATGCAGCTCCGGGCGGGTGGCGCGGCCCAGCTTGCAGGCCATATCCACCAGCTTGCCCACGCCCACCTGATCCAGACGGGCGAAGGGGTCGCTCTCGTAGATCTTGTTGTCGTAGTAGGCGGGCAGGAACTTGCCGGCGTCGTCGCGGCTGAAGCCGAAGGTCATCTG
>DCCL01000270.1:614-1555 GCA_002313795.1 Faecalibacterium prausnitzii | reverse complement strand
GTCAGGTCGTTGGTGCCGAAGGAGAAGAACTCGGCTTCGGTGGCGATCTGGTCGGCGGTCAGCGCGGCGCGGGGGATCTCGATCATGGTGCCCACCAGGTACTTCATGTTCATACCGGCGGCGGCCAGCTCCTCGTCAGCGGTCTTGACCACCACGTCCTTGACGAACTTCAGCTCCTTGACCTCGCCCACCAGCGGGATCATGATCTCAGGCACCATGTTCCAGTCGGGGTGCTTCTTCTGAACGTTGATGGCGGCGCGGATGACGGCGCGGGTCTGCATGACGGCGATCTCCGGGAAGGTGACAGCCAGACGGCAGCCGCGGTGACCCATCATGGGGTTGAACTCGTGCAGGGAGGCGATGATGGCCTTGATGTCGGCCACGGTCTTGCCCATATCCTTGGCCAGCAGCTCGATGTCCGCCTCCTCGGTGGGAACGAACTCGTGCAGGGGGGGATCCAGGAAGCGGATGGTGACGGGGCAGCCCTCCATGGCCTCGTAGATGCCCTCGAAGTCGCCCTGCTGCATGGGCAGCAGCTTGGCCAGCGCCTTCTCGCGCTGCTCCTTGGTGTCGGAGCAGATCATCTCGCGGATGGCGGCGATACGGTCGCCTTCGAAGAACATGTGCTCGGTACGGCACAGGCCGATGCCCTGAGCGCCCAGAGAACGGGCACGGGCAGCGTCGGCGGGGGTGTCGGCGTTGGTGCGCACCTGCAGGCGGCGGAACTTGTCCGCCCACGCCATGATGCGGCCGAAGTCGCCGCCCACATTGGCGTCCACGGTGGGCATAGCGCCGTCGTAGATATTACCGGTGGAACCGTCCAGGCTCAGCCAGTCGCCCTCGTGATAGGTCTTGCCGGCCAGAGTGAACTGCTTGTTGGCCTCGTCCATGTTGATGGCGCCGCAGCCGGAGACGCAGCACTTGCCCATGCCGCGGGCCAC
>DCCL01000270.1:0-534 GCA_002313795.1 Faecalibacterium prausnitzii | reverse complement strand
GACGGTCAGGATGCCCTGAGCGGCCTTCATGCCCTCGATATCCTCGGGAGAAGTCTCCAGACGAACCAGAACCACCTTCTCGCCCCGGGCAGCCCACTCCTTGGCCTCCTCAGCGGTGAACACGATCTTGCCGCAGGCAGCGCCGGGGGAGGCGGGCAGCGCCTTGCCCACCGGCTCGGTGGCCTTCAGCGCCTTGGGGTCGAACTGGGGATGCAGCAGGGTATCCAGGTTGCGGGGATCGATCATGGCCACGGCCTGCTGCTCGGAGATCATGCCCTCGTCCACCAGGTCGCAGGCGATCTTCAGCGCGGCGGGAGCGGTACGCTTACCGTTGCGGCACTGCAACATGTACAGCTTGCCGTGCTCCACGGTGAACTCCATATCCTGCATGTCGCGGTAGTGATCCTCCAGAATGTTGCAGACCTTGACGAACTCGTCATAGGCCTCGGGGAACTTCTCGGCCATCTCTGCGATGGGCATGGGGGTGCGCACGCCGGCCACCACGTCCTCGCCCTGGGCGTTGGTCAGGAACTC
>DCCL01000162.1:317-3422 GCA_002313795.1 Faecalibacterium prausnitzii | reverse complement strand
TCAGGCTTCTGCCCGAAATAATTGCTGCTGGGCTCGCCGTTCTTTGCCTGCTCTGCATACTTTTCGTATTCTGCAGCCCGGCGGGATACCGTCTCGGCCAGCGAAGCATAGTCGTCGGTGCCGGCGACGGTCTTCATCTTGAACTTCCGGTAGCCTGCCTTGTAGGGCTTGCCGTCCCGGAACGTGACCATGCCGCAGACGCTGGTGCCATCGCCCCAGTTGGAGATATCATAGCTCTCGATGGTGCGGGGCGGCTTTGGCAGACCCAGCACCTGCGCCATCTCGTCCAGGAGCTTCTCCTCCCGGGCGTAGCGGCCGCTCTCACGGGCCAGACGCTCTACGGCGTTGGTATGGGCCATCTCCACCAGGTGGGCCTTATCGCCCCGCTGGGGGACGTAGAGCTGCACTTCGCTGCCCCGCTTTTCGTTGAGAGCCTGCTGCAATGCGTCCACGTCCGGCGGCAGTTCATCCACCGCAATAACTTTGGGAATTTGTTCATCGTCCAGATAGTACCGGGGCAGGAACTCTTCCCGCACTGCCGCGATGTCGGCAGTATCGTGGAAGAGAAACTCCCGCTTATCGGTGAGCCTGCCCTCCCGGAAGCGGAGGACGGCTGCGCAGACGCTGCCGGGCGTACCCGCCAGTGCCACCACGTCCATCTCCACGTCCGGGTCAACCACCACCTTCTGGCCTGCCGTCACCTTGGTGATGGCGGCGATCTGGTCCCGGATGAGGGCGGCGGTCTCAAATTCCAGCCGGTCGGAGGCTTCCAGCATCCGCTCGTTGAGAGTCTTCAAGATATCCTTTTTGCCATAGCGGATGAGGTGGACAGCGCTCCGGACGGCCTGATTGTAGTTCTCGCAGCTGATCTTTCCGCTGCACACGGCCATGCATTTGCCGATGTGGGCATTAAGGCATGGCCTGCCCTTGCCGATCTCCTGCGGGAACCGCCGGTTGCACCGGGGCAGCAGGAAGGCGTCCATGGCCGTTTCTGCCATCTGCCGGGCCGCAAAGCTGGAGGTGTAAGGGCCGATATACTCTGCGCCGTCGTCCTCTTTCTGGAGGGTGAAGGACAGCCGGGGCCACTCCTCTTTCGTCACCTTGATATAGCTGTAGCCCTTGTCATCCTTGAGCAGGATGTTGTACTTGGGGGTATGGGCCTTGATCTGGCTGGCTTCCAGCACCAGCGCCTCAAACTCACTCTGACAGACGATGACATCAAAGGCGTAGGCGTGGGCGATCATCTGGCTGACCTTGTTATCGTGGGGTACGCCCTCCCGGAAATACTGGCTCACCCGGATGCGCAGCCGTTTGGCCTTGCCGATATAGATGATGGTGTCGCTTTTATCCCGGATGATATACACGCCGGGCAGCAGCGGCAGCATACAGGCCTTGTGGTAAAGTTCTGCCTTGGTCATTCTGCGCTGCGCTTCCGGTTCTCGCGGGCCTGACGGATGCAGTCGATGGAGCGGAAGATGCCGAACCATGTGGGCACCGTGTATCCGAAGCCGGGTTTCTTGTCCTCATCTGCTGCAAACCAGAGGATGAACTGCATGATGAGCAGAGCCACAAAGAACCCCAGAGAGAAATACCAGGGTCGGCCGGTATCGCAGAAATCGGCAAACCGGCGCAAGGTCTCTTCTCTTGTTTTTTTCATAGAGCTTTCTCCTTTTTCTGATACCAAAAAAGCGGCAAGGTAGACCCCCGCCGCTCAACTACGAATGGAACTGAATTACTCTGCGAAGCCGGACTCCACCAGCTTGATGAGGCCGTCAACAGCAGCCTGCTCGTCTGCACCGTCAGCGATGATGCGGATGGTGGTGCCGCCCACGATGCCCAGAGACAGGACGCCCAGCAGGCTCTTAGCGTTCACACGGCGCTCTTCCTTCTCGACCCAGATGGAAGACTTGAACTCGTTAGCCTTCTGAATAAAGAAGGTTGCCGGACGGGCATGCAGACCAACCTGATTTTCAACGGTAACTTCTTTGACGTACATAGTAAAACGCTCCTATCTATTATCGTTCTGGGGAATGCAGTTATGTTTCTTCGCGCCTGTTGCGTTGTGATTATTTTAGCGCAAAGCGAAACCGTTGTACAGACCCCGGACGCATTTTTGGCGGTTTCTCCAAGGAATGAGGGGGCATTTTTCACCTTTTATACAAAGATAACAAAATTATTCCCCCAGTGTTGGCGGGGTAATACAAAAGTTTTCAACATTCTTTCGACGGTCAGCGGTTTCCCGGCTATCTTCCCGCCGCTTCGACCCAAAACGTCCTTTTCTTCAGACGGCATCCGGCAGGCCTTTCAGCCCTCGTAGCACATCACCAGCAGGGCACATTTCCTCCCAACAGAAGGATATTCTGCCGGGTCAAATTCCATGTCTGTTTCGCCGGTCAGCTTCCAGCCCATCCGGCGGTAAAGGGCGATGGCGCGGGTGTTCTGATCCAGCACAGTCAGCACCGGATGCTCATGCTCCGGCAGCTTTTTGCGGGCGAAATCCAGCATCTTCTGGCCGATGCCCTTGCCGCGGGCGCTGGCCGTGACAAACAGATGCTCAATGCGGCCCGTCTTGTGGTTCACCGAGATCATGCCGTCCGGCACGTCCTTGGTGTAATGCAGATAGGCCGCCCAGCCCTCTTTTTTCTCCTGTTTCAGCTGTTCGTAGAAATACTCCGGCGTCCACTCGGCCAGACCTTCTTCCGTCCAGATGCCCTTGCTCAGATCACGGCGTCCCTCCGAAAAAATCTTTGCCGCTGTCTGAAACTGCTCTTCCGTCTTGATGAGGCGGACGTTCTCGCCCCGCTTCCACTTGGGCAGCTCAGTGATGGGATGGGTGTCGCACCACTGTTCATACAGCTCCGGGCGGCGCAGACGGGTGCGCTCCCGGCTCTTTTCGCCCCGCCATGCATCGATCTTCTGGTGGTCGCCTCCCAGCAGGACATCCGGCACGGCACGGCCCTCCCAGACCTCGGGACGGGTGTACTGAGGATATTCCAGCAGGCCATCCCAATAGCTTTCCTCTTCGTAGCCCTTCTGCTCGGCCAGAACGCCGGGCTTGAGCCGCAGCACACTGTCCGCCACCACAAGGCTGGCCAGCTCGCCGCC
>DCCL01000162.1:0-203 GCA_002313795.1 Faecalibacterium prausnitzii | reverse complement strand
ATGCCCTCATAGTGGCCGCAGACCAGCGTCAGGTTGTCGTACTGGGCCAGCAGCCGGGCGTGCTCTTCGGTGTAGCGCTGACCGCCTGCCGTCAAGAACACGATATGCGGAGCGGGGCGGCCCTGTTCCGCCACTTCTTTCTGGACGGCCCGCAGACAGTCGGCGATGGGCTGGGCGTAGAGCACCATGCCGCAGCCGCCGCC
>DCCL01000016.1:4628-4774 GCA_002313795.1 Faecalibacterium prausnitzii | reverse complement strand
GTGACGTTATCCCGGGTGATGACCGGCTGGGGAGGAAAGTCTGCCACCTGCTCTTTCAGACTGACCTTCTTCGCCACCCGCTCCAGAAACGGGATCTTGACGTGGAGGCCGGCACTCCAAGTCTCGGAGTAGCTGCCCAGACGCTC
>DCCL01000016.1:4393-4542 GCA_002313795.1 Faecalibacterium prausnitzii | reverse complement strand
ATGTTGGTGACGACCACCAGCAGGATGACGATGACCAGCGCGAGGATGAGGAACAGCATGATAGGCATAAGATGCTCCTTTCGGTTCAGTGAGCCGCCCGGCGGGCGGTCTCGGTGAGGACAGGCTCCACGATGAGCAGGGTGCTGTGG
>DCCL01000016.1:0-4312 GCA_002313795.1 Faecalibacterium prausnitzii | reverse complement strand
GCGTTCCAGTCCACGCCGTCCAGACGGACACGGCCGGTGGAATCGGAAGAGACCGGGGTCAGGGCCACGGCCTCCCGGCCAAGGCAGCGGTCGCCGTTGGTGGCTGTGGGCGGTTTGCGCAGCCGGGCACACAGGGGCTTGAAGGCCAGCAGACAGAGGGTGCTGACCAGAACGAATACCACCGCCTGCACCCGGAAGGATTCCACCGCAAGGCAGCTGAGCAGTGCCGCCGCGCTGCCTACGGCGAACCAGATGGAGACAAGGTTCAGGGTCATGGCTTCGATGAGGACGAAACCGATGGTGCACAGAAGCCAGAATACAGGGTCAACGGATGAGACCAGCGACATGAACATCCCTCCTTTGCTGCTATTATAAACCATGCCGACAGGGAGAGGTCAAGAGATTTTTTATGAAATGTTGCGCGGGCCCCGAAATCCCGTCAAAAAATGTCGGGAATCAGGTGCCGAAATAGGAGAAGTGCATATAGTCGTGGTTGCCCTCGGTGGAGGGGGTGGTGAAGCCGGCCCAGGCGTTGCCGCCCCAGCTCCAGCCGTGGGCCGCAAAGATGCGCACCACGGAGCTGTCCTCCGAAATGGAATAGGGGCTGGTGCTGGGGTCCCAGAAGGTGCCGACCATGACTTTGCCATAGCGGATCTGGTAATTCTCATTGGGATTGATGTCGATGGCGAGACCGGGGTTGTGCAGGCTGGAAGAGGTGTCGCCCCGCCAGCTGTAGCCGCCTACGCTGTTGATGGGGAACTTCTCCGGGTCGTTGTAGATCTCGGTGAAGATGCGCACTACCTCATCGGCCACAGCCGAGTTGACCCAGATGGAGGTGCTGGAAGAGACCTTCTTGCCGTTGGAGAGCTTCCAGATGGGAAAGCTGACCCGCACCATGTGGGCCTCGGCATCCGCCTTGCTGGAATAGCCGCTGTCGTTGCCGCCGTAGACATAGGCCCACTTGGCCTCGTTGTAGCCGGGGAGCAGCAGCCAGAAGTTCTCGTTCTTGAACTCGTCGTAGGTCACGACGTTCCAGCCGTACCAGTGGGAGAACTGCTCATACTGCTCCTCTGCACTGGTCACGGGGCGGAGCGTGCGGACAGAGCCGCTGCCCCAGTCCACATCCAGAATCATCTGGTCGTTCTCCATCCGCAGGGTCAGGTTGATGTATTCCCCGATGGTGGGCACGTCGATGTCTGCATAGAAGAACCGCCCGCCGGTGCTGTCGGAGAGGTAGATATACAGGGGACTGTGGAGAGCGCTGGCCGGAACGGAAACGTCAGATTCAGCCCCAGCGGCGATAGTATAGCCGTTCAGCGGGAGGTTGGGGGTGCCGTAATAGCGGGAGCTGTAGCTGGAGTCGTCGTAGTCGATGCTGGTGATGTGGGCCGCGACGTCACGGCCGGTCTGGTTGGAAAGATGGAGCGGCACTGTACGGGAAAGGGGCGTGCCGTTGCAGCCGGCCAGGAAGACGCAGCAGAAGATCAGCAGCGCAGAGGCCAGCAGGAGACGGGGAGCGCGGCGCAGAGTGTTTGACATGATGATCCCTCCTCAAGAATTATATCACATCGTAATAGCTGTGATTCGGATTATGCCCGATCTCTTCCACAACGATGGTAAAGCCCATGGGGTTCACCTCGGTGTGCTTGCCGGAAGCCAGCGGCTCCACGACGATATGTTCGGTTCGGTTGACGATGATCTCCGCAGTCTCTACCTCACCGACCCGCTGGTAGTGAAGAATGCCGCCCTCGGCCCGCAGCACCCGCAGGCTGCCGGTGCGGAAGGCCTCGCAGGTGTGACGGAGCTGTGCCAGCTGTGCCAGCACCGGGCGCAGCCGCTCCTCGTGGCTGTCCCAGCAGTAGAAAGCCCGGTTGAAGGGGTCGCGGTAGCCCTGCATCCCGATCTCGTCGCCGTAGTAGAGACAGGGCACGCCGGGCAGAGTGTAGATGATGGCGTAGGCCATCCGCAGCTTGAGCATCCCCTCCTCGTAGGCGTCGCCGGTGACACAGCGGCCGCTCTGCCACTCGCGACCCCGGCCATTGGCAGGCTCATCGGCAATGACGGTCAGGGCACGTTCGGTGTCGTGGGTGGAGAGAAAGTTCAGTGCGGTATGGATGGCGGGGGCGGGGTAGTGCTCACAGAGGGTGAGGATGTCGGTCATGGTCTCGCTGCCGTCCCGTCCGCAGACGAAGCCCAGCACAGCATTCTTGAAGGGGTAGTTCATCACGCTGTCCAGTCCCTTGCCCAGCAGGTAGGTGCGGCGCTTGTCGAAGCCGAACTTGGTGGTGGCGTCCTCCCACACCTCGCCCAGAAGGAACTTTTCGGGGCTGACCCGCTTGACGGCGGTGCGTACCTTCTCAATGAACTCATCCGGCAGCTCGTCGGCCACGTCCAGACGGAAGCCGGCCGCGCCCCGGCGGAGCCAGGTGTCGATGACGCCGCCCTCACCGGTGATGAAATCAACGTAGGAAGGCGTCTCTTCGTTGACCTCGGGCAGGGTCTCAAAGCCCCACCAGCTGCGGTAGCCGCCCTTATATTTGGGGTCGAAGTCGTACCAGCTGCGGTAAGGAGAGTTGGGGTCATGGTAAGCGCCGCCCTCGCCGTAGCGGCCCTCCCGGTTGAAATAGCGGCTGTCGGAGCCGGTGTGGCTGAATACGCCATCCAGCACGATGCCGATGCCGTATTTTTTCGCCTCCTTGCAGAGGGTCTCGAAATCCTCATTGGTGCCCAGCAGGGGGTCCACGTTGAGGTAGTCAGCGGTGTTGTAGCGGTGGTTGGAGTGGGCCTCAAAGATGGGGTTCAGGTAGAGGAAGTCCACGCCCATCTCGTGCAGGTAGGGCAGTTTCATCTGGATGCCCTTGAGGTCGCCACCGAAGTAGTCCTCGTTCAGGTGACCGCCCACCTCGTTGGGCTGCCAGAAGGGCTCGGCGTGCTTATCGGCCTGATAGAGCCGGTCAGGGAAGGGCATGGGCTTGTTCTCTACGCCCTCGCAGAAGCGGTCGGGGAAGATTTGATAGAACACTTTGCCCTTGACGGATTCCGGCGTCTGGAAGTCGGATTCGTAGACGGTGATCTGCCAGCTCTCGCCGTCCTGCCAGCTGATGACGCCGCAGTTGTCCGGGCCCCGCACGATGCGGCGAAAGTCAGTGTAGAGGTCGAAGTAGTAGAAGTAAAGGCCCACATCGTTGAGGGGCACATCCACGGAAAAGTGGTTCTGGTGAGGGGTCTGGCCGTCGAATTTCATCCGGTAGTGGACGGGCACATCATATTTGCCCTCTTTCTGGAGCACCAGATGGGGGTCTACGTAGCCCAGTTCCTCGGGGATGCAGAGGGCAAGATGAACGCTCTGACCGGCACGCACGGCACCGAAGGGCTGCTTGAAATAGGGGTCAAAACTGTTGAACAGACAAGACAAAAGGATCGTCCTTTCTCAAAAAAAGCCCCGGGCACGGATGCCACGGGGCCTTGCGTTTATTCTGTTTGGGCGGTCAATGCTTACTTGACGGCAGAAGCATGCCAGATATCGCGGGCGTAATCCAGCACAGCACGGTCAGCGCTGAAGATGCCGCTGTTGGCGATGTTCTTCAGGCTCATCGTAGCCCACTGCTCGCGGTCGGCGTACAGACGCTGCAGGTCAGCCTGTGCACGGCGGTAATCCTTGAAGTCGGCCATGACCATATAGGGGTCGCTGGTGCGCAGGTTCTCGGTGATTTCATGGAAGTTCTCACCGTTCCAGCCACGCTCCAGGAAGTTGAGGGCAGCGTTTGCAACATCGTCGCCCATGATGAAGGCGTTGGGATGGTAGCCCACCTGCTTCAGGTTGTTGACCTCAGGAGTCAGCATACCGAAGATGAGCTCGTTCTCCTTGCCGGCGGCGTCTGCAATCTCGACGTTGGCACCGTCCAGAGTGCCCAGAGTGATGGCACCGTTCAGCATGAACTTCATGTTGCCGGTACCGGAAGCCTCGGTGCCAGCCAGAGAGATCTGCTCGGAGACCTCGGCTGCAGGCATCAGGTGCTCACTCAGGGAGACACAGTACTCTTCCAGATAGACCACGCGCAGCTTGTCGCGGACGGCGGGGTCATTGTTGATGAGGTCGCCCAGCTTGCAGATCATCCGGATCATCTGCTTGGCCATATAGTAGCCGGGAGCAGCCTTTGCACCGAAGATATAGGTCTTGGGGATGAAGTCGGCGTTGGGGTTCTCCTTCAGGTACAGGTACTGAGCGGCGATGTTCAGAGCGTTCAGGTGCTGACGCTTGTACTCGTGCATACGCTTGACCTGGCAGTCGAAGATGGAGTTGGGGTCGATG
>DCCL01000190.1 GCA_002313795.1 Faecalibacterium prausnitzii | reverse complement strand
ACCAACAACATTCCTCTGGTTCTGCATGGCGGCACCGGCATCCCCGACGAGATGATCGCAAAGGCCATCAGCCTGGGCGTTTCCAAGATCAACATCAATACCGAGTGCCAGCTGGTCTTCGCTGAGGCTACCCGCAAGTACATCGAAGAGGGCAAGGATCAGCAGGGCAAGGGCTTCGACCCCCGCAAGCTGCTGGCTCCCGGCGCAAAGGCAATCGAGGCCAAGTGCAAGGAGAAGATCGAGCTGTTCGGCTGCGCAGGCAAGGGCTAAGCTGAGACTCGTCTCCTGAAGGGTGCTCCACCCAATAAAATATGCGGCCCCGTCACGTTGAATGCTCAACGCGGCGGGGCCGCTTTTTTGGTTTTATGCGTGCAGGCCGGACAGCCTGCTGCTCTCGGTTATTCCAGCCCGATCTGCTGTGCGTACTCTTCCAGCAGCTCCCGCTCAAGGAAGGGGGTCTTGACGCCCTCGCGGTCACGGTAGGTCTCGTGGCCCTTGCCGATGACGGCGATGAGGTCGCCCTCCTGCGCGTGATCCACTGCGTAGTGCAGAGCATCCAGACGATCGGGGATCTCCACGAATTTTGCATTCGGGTTGCCCTTCTTCATGCCCTCGCGGATGTCGGCAATGATGTCCTCCACCTTCTCAAAGCGGTTGTTGTCCTCGGTGAGGATGGAGAAATCGGCCATCTTTGCGCAGATCTCGCCCATGCCGTAGCGGCGCAGCTTGGAGCGGTTACCGCCGCAGCCGAACACCACCACCAGCCGATGGGGCTTATAGGCCCGCAGGGTGGTGAGCAGGCTCTCGGTGGAAACTTCGTTGTGGGCGTAGTCCAGCAGGATGGTAAACTTCCGGCTGATGGGCACCAGCTCCACCCGGCCCTTGACGGTGCAGTTGGCCAGACCCTCATGGATGGCAGCATCCGGCAGGCCCAGCACCTTGCCCACGGCGATGCAGGCCAGCGCATTGTAGACGCTGAACTCACCGGGCATATTCACCTTGACGTCCATATCGTCCTTGCCGGAGACATGGAACTGCACGCCGAGGAAATCATGGGTGCGGAGCAGCTGATAGCTGCCTGCACGGTAGTCGGCCTTCTCGCTGCATCCGTATGTCACCAGTTTGCAGGTGTGGCCTTCCAGCAGGGCTTCGGTGTTCTCGTCGTCGATGTTCACCACACCCACGTCGCAGCGCTTGAAGAGCTGGCCCTTCCAGCTGCGGTATTCCTCAAAGGTCTTGTGCTCGCCGGGGCCGATGTGGTCAGGCGACAGGTTGGTGAAGACGCCCACATTGTAGTGGATGCCTGCCACGCGATCCATCATCAGGCCCTGACTGGACACTTCCATCAGAGCAGTATCACAGCCGGCATCCAGGAACTCCCGGAAGGTCTTCTGCAGCTCATAGCTCTCGGGGGTAGTGTTGGCAGTCTCCTGATGGTGGCCCATGAAGTAGATGCCGTTGGTGCCGATCATGCCCACCTTCCGGCCTGCGGCTTCCAGCACGCTCTTGATCATATGGGTGGTGGTGGTCTTGCCCTTGGTGCCGGTGACGCCGATCATGGTCATCCGGCGGGAAGGATTGCCAAAGAGGTTGGCACTCATGAGGGCCATGGCGTAGCGGCTGCTCTCCACCTTCAGCACGGTGGCACCGGGCACGGTGCTCAGGTCGATGTCGTGCTGGACGACCAGCGCCGAAACGCCGTCGGCCACGCACTGGGCCGCATAGTCGTGGCTGTCCCGCTGGGTGCCCACGATGCAGATGAAGAGCCGCCCGGGGGCCGCCTTGCGGCTGTCGTAGATGATATCCTCGATCTCAAGGTCAAGGCTGCCCTGCACCAGAGTATAGGGCACGCCCTCTAACAGTTGTTCCAGTTTCATAGTCTGCAACGCTCCTTATTGCTGTACTGCCGCTGTGGCAGTGGGTTCTTCTGCGGGCGCGGGGTCTGCGTCCGCTGTGCCGGTATCGGTGTCTGCCGCAGCAGTATTTGCTGCATCAGGTTCTGCGGCTGCATCCGCAGTGTCGGTGGAGTCCGCCGGGGCGTCCGAGACGGCCGGGGCCGTATAGCCCGAAGGCAGGGTCGGCTCGCCCTGTGCAAAGCGGAACTTCCGAGTGGTAGACGCGCTGAGGTGGCTCAGGTCCAGCATGCCGGTATCGGTCTCCGAACAGCCCTTGCCGTCCTCATTGAGCAGGACATATTTTGCCAGCCGGAGTTTGTAATCCAGCTCGTTCAGGGTGCCCAGCAGCACGCTGATGCGGCCCTGATAGAGGAATGCCATCTGCTCGGGGTCTTCAAATTCGATGCGGGTGACATCGGCTCCCAGTCCGCTACTTTCCAATGCAGTCAGCAGTGTATTGAGGGATTCCAGCCGTTTGTCGGTCTGCACCTCCGCTTCACTGGACGCGGCGGATGCGGCGCTGTCCGAAGATGCACTGCTCGATGCCGCCGGCAGCTCATATTCCAGCTGGGCGCCAGGGGTAGTAGAGACCGGGTCGCCGCCGTAAAGAACGGGCAGTTCCGGCTGCGCCGAATCCTTATCCAGAATCTTCAACCCTGCTGAAAGGCTCAGCCAGCCGTCCGAAGTCTGCATGGCATAGGCCGGAGTAGCCGCGCTGACCTTCACGGCCACCGTGTTTGGATAGTCCCGTTCCACCCGGATGTTTTCCAGCATGGGAAACTCTTTTTCCAGCTCTGCGGCTTTCTGCGACGGGTCAAAGCTGAAGATGTTCTGTTCCGCCTGAATGCCCAGTGCCGTGAGGATCTCGGAGCTGGAATAGCCGCCGATCTCATCCACGACTTTTCCATCAGCCACCACTTCCAGCGTGTTGATCTTGAACAGCATGGTGACGGTGAGGTAGACGCCTATCCCGATGACACAGAACAGCAGGCCCAGCGCGGTCAGACGGCGGATGGCCCTCCGTCGGCGGATGGCTTTCCGGGTCAGGCGGCGCTTTTTTCTGCCCTCCCGCCGGGCGGGGCTGCGGAGATTTGCTTCCGTGGGCCGGTAGCGTCCATTCTGCTGCCGCCGGTTCTGCCCGGGGCGGTTCGCCTGCCCATTCCGGGGGCGGGCATTGCCCGGGTAGACCGTCGTGTTCTGCCGGGGCCGCTGGCCCGAGGGGTGCCGATCCTGCCGGTATTCCGTGCTGTAAGGCCGGTTCGGGTTGGTCGGGCGGCGGGGCTGCTGAGGGAACTGGATGCTGTTGTCCGGGCGGCGGGGCCGCTGGCCCTGTCCTGAGCCGGAGCGGCTGCTGCCGGAGAAATCCAGCACCTGTCCCTGATAGCCTCCCTGAGGGCGGCGGTTTCGGCTGCTGCCGGAGGGACTCCGGTCTTTTGTCCAGTCGTAGGCTTTGCGGCTACCGCTCTGGCTGCGCCGGGTATTGTTCTGCCCGGGGCGGCGGGGGCCGTTCTGATTCTGCTGCATGGCCGGTGTCGCCTCCTTCCTGCTTTTTTATCCGGTCTGATTTTATCACAAGACCATCCCGGAATCAATCACGGAGTCTTGACCAGTTTGAGCAGGGCATCTGCAATGCGGTCAAGGCTGTCATCCACCGAGAGGGTGCGGGCGTTCTTGCCCATGGCTACCAGCTTGCCCGGCTCTGCCAGCAGGCCGGAAACGGTGGAGATGAGCTTCTCGCCGGTCAGGTCTTTCTCTTCGATGACCACAGCGGCACCGGCCTTCTGCAGCTCCATGGCGTTGTAATACTGATGGTTCTCTGCCACATTGGGGCTGGGGATGAGCACAGCGGCCCGGCCCTCGGCTTCCAGTTCGGCCAGCGTCAGGGCACCGGCACGGCTGATGACCAGGTCGGCTGCGGCCAGCAGTTCCGGCATATTGTTGATGTATTCTTTGACCACAAGGCTCTCGCCGGGGGCGAAGCCCTTTTCTTTCTCGAGGTTCTGGAACAGCTCCACGCCGTACTGACCGGTGGCGTGGATGTGGAGCACGGGCTTGTGCTCCTTCTGCTCCCAGGCGCAGAGGTCGGCCACCACTTCATTGACCCGGCGGGCACCCAGACTGCCGCCGAAGGAGAGGATGACCGTGCGGTCTCCTGCTCCCAGCTCTGCCCGGATGGCGTCCCGGTTTTTGGCCTGTTCAAACACCTCAGGCCGCACGGGGTTGCCCACGACCTGTGTTTTTTCGGGAGCCCCCAGTTTCTCCACTGCGGCAGGCACAGCGGCAAACACGATATCCACATCCGGGGCCAGCAGCTTGTTGGTCACGCCGGGGAATGCGTTCTGCTCATGGATGGCGGTCTTGATGCCCCGCTTTGCGGCGCAGCGTACCACCGGGCCGGAGACGTAGCCGCCGCAGCCGATGACGAGGTCAGGCCGCACTTCCTTCATCATGGCCTTTGCCTTGGGGCCGGAGAGGGCCAGATTCCAGAGGGTGATGATGTTCCGCCGGATGTTGTTCAGTGAGAGCTTCCGCTGGAAGCCGGTGATCTCAATATGATGGAAGGGGTAGCCCGCCTGCGTCACCAGACGATATTCCATCCCTTCCTTCCGGCCTGCAAAGTGGATCTCAGCAGAGGGGTCGGCTTTCTTGATGGCTCCGGCGATGGCCAGTGCCGGGTTGATGTGTCCGGCAGTGCCGCCGGCTGCAATGAGTACACGCATGACAGTTTCCTCCTGATATCAATATTCTGTTCCGGGACGGGTGGGCCGGAATGCGATGGTATTATCGGCTTTGGCCTTTTCCCGCTCCCGCAGGGCTCTGGCGTTTTCCCGCTCCATCCGGGCGCGCTCCCCGCTCCGGCCGATGTTCACCATAACGCCCATCTCCGCCAGCAGCAGAACGAGGCTCGAACCACCGGAGGAGAAGAAGGGCAGCGAAATGCCGGTGTTGGGCAGGGTATTGGTGACGACGGCGATGTTGCAGAACACCTGCCAGGCGATCTGCGCCATGATGCCGATGCCCACCAGCGTAGAGAACCGGTTCTCGGCGTGGAAAGCCAGCCACAGTCCCTGCACGATGAAGAGCACGAAGAGCAGGATGACCACCAGCGCCCCCACAAAGCCCAGCTCCTCACACACCACGCTGAAGATGAAGTCGTTGGTGCTCTCGGGGAGCCAGAGCTGTTTCTCGATGCTGTTGCCAAGGCCCAGACCGGTGACGCCGCCTGAGCCGATGGCGTAAAGGCTCTGCAGTGTCTGGTCGGTCATCTTGCTGAGGTCTTTCGTCCAGCCGTCGAGACGGTCCTGTAAGTAGGGGATGGAATCCACATGTTCCAGCAGGGTGCGGAGCAGGTAGATGCCGATGCCCGCTCCCACCCAGGTGATGGCACCGCCGCTGCCGCCCAGCATGAGGATGGTGCCCACAATGGCGGTAGTCAGCACGATGCCGGACATATGGGGTTCCAGCAGCAGCAGGACAAGGACCGGGATGAGGGGCAGCAGCGGAACGATGAGCTCCCGCACGAGCCGCTGATGGAGCCATGCGCCCACCGGCGGACGGCGTTTGGAGTTGGGGTCAAGCTTTTCCAGATGCGGGGTCTTTGCGGCCAGGTGGGCCGTGAGCAGGATCATCTCAAGTTTTGCGATCTCCGACACCTGAATGCTGATGCCCAGGTCCAGCCAGCGTTTGCAGCCATTGATGGGGGTGCTGAACAGCACCGCGATGAGCATCAGGATGGTGACGACATAACCCGGCCCCACCAGCTTGCGCAGGAAGCGCATATTCAGGCGGCTGAACACATACATCGCAGCCAGTCCGCAGCCAAGGCTCTTCAGCTGGTCCTTGATGTAATACAGGCTGTTTCCTCTCCGGATATAACCGGTCGTGTAGCTGGCACTGAACAGCATGATGAGCCCGAACACGATGATAACGGCCAGCGTCGCCAGCCAGTTGATGAGCACCTTGGACCACGGCCCCTGATTCTTTTCCAGTATCAAGATGGGGCCTTCTTTTTTTCGTTGGATGGTCGCCATCCGTCTCCCTCCTTCTATGGGTCTGGTTCAGCTGACACGCACGGCCTGAAGCGTCAGCACCGTGCCCAGCAGAGCCAGCACCCCAAAGATATAAAAGATATTCACAGGATGATATCCCCGCTTTTCCAGCCAGCGGTGGAGCGGCGCTGTGCCGAACAGCTGCCGCCGCCCGTGGGAAAAGCGCCAGACGAGGATCTGCAGCGCCACCATCCCGCCCTCCAGCCAGTAGGGCAGGCAGAGAGGGACTGTCAGGCCGGGCCAGCCGATGCTCAGGGGCACACAGCCCAGCGCACCGGCCAGAAACAGGCTGCCCACGGCGCCGGGGCGGAGCTTTGCGGGGTAGAAGTTCCAGAGCAGAAAGGCCATCAGCCCGCCGGCCAATGCCGCCGGGAGCACTCCCAGCGGGAACCAGCCCAGAATGGTCATGGCAGACATCAGCCCCAGCATGGCAATAAAAGCGCAGCCGCAGACCGTACCGTCCATCCCATCGGCGACGCGGACGCTCTCCGCCAGCGCCACCAGCAAAAACAGCCAGACCACCGGAGCCAGCGGCCCCAAAGAGCAGTAGCCGAAATACGGCAGGGTCAGGCCGGTGGGCAGGCAGTGGTTCAGCCCCAGCAGCAGGAGCACCACACTGCCGGAGGCCGCTTCCAGCCCCAGCCGCACCGGACGGCGGAGCCCCAGCGGCGAATGGTGCCGCAGCCGGAACAGGTCATCGGCCAGCCCCACTGCACCAAAGCAGAGGGAGCCGAACAGGGCGATGAGGAGCCGTGTGGTGAGCAGGTTCTCTGCTCCCAGCAGGTCAGGCTGTGCCACACAGGCCGCAGTCCAGCCCACACCCACAGCCGCCAGCGTGCCCACCATCAGGCAGAGCCCACCCATGGTAGGCGGCTCCTGGGCAGGCTGTTCCTGCCGGTCATCCGGCGGGCGCTGCTCCGTCCGGAAGGCACTCAGCAGCGGGGTCATAAGATTCCCGAGCGCCGCCGTGAGGAAGAACCCCAGTGTCGAGGCGACGATCAAGGCAAAACGAATCATAACGATACTCCAAGAAATAGTTTACTTTTTGCAGGCAGGATAAAACAGGGCCAGCACTTTTTCCAGTGCCATGCCCCGGCTGGCCTTTACCAGCAGGGCATCTCCAGGAGCCATCCGGGCCAGCAGGGCATCGGCGGCTTCTTCATAGGTTGCTGCATGGACGACATCCGCAAGGCCTGCAGCCTTTGCGCTCTCTGCCGTCCGGGCAGTTTCGGGGCCATAGGTGACGAGGCCGTCCAGCCCGGCCGCCGCAGCCTGACGGCCCAGTTCCTCATGTGCAGGAATGCTCATCTCGCCCAGTTCCAGCATATCGCCCAACAGCGCGAACCGGCGTTTGCAGGGGTACTCCCGGAACATGGCCAACGCTGCCTTCATGCTGTCGGGGTTGGCGTTGTAGCAGTCCTCAATGACATCCATGCCACCGGCATGAACGACGTGCTGACGCATACCGGTCTGCTCAAAATCAGCCAGGCCGTCAATGACCCCCTTCGGGTCAAGGCCAAGGCGGGTGGCGGCGGCGTAAGCGGCCAGTGCATTGGCCACATTGTGGCGGCCCATGGCCGGGATGCTCACCTCATAGCGGCCTGCGGCCTTATCGCAGAGAGTAAAGGCCATCCCATCTCCCTCCTGCCGGACATCCAGAGCGCAGACATCTGCCCCCTCATCCCCGATGCTGAACCACACCGGGCGGACATGGCCCGGCAGAGCCGCCCTGCGCAGGAAGGGGTCATCGCCGTTGAGCACGAGGGGCGCGCCCTCGGGCAGACCGGCGCAGATCTCCAGCTTGGCCTTACAGATATTCTCCTGACTGCCCAGATTGCCGATATGGGACACACCGATACAGGTGATGATGCCCACATCCGGGCGGGCGCATTTTGCCAGACGCTCGATTTCGCCTGCGTGGCTCATGCCCATCTCCACCACAGCATATTCGGTATCCTTCCCGATGCGGAACATAGTACGGGGCAGGCCCAGTTCATTGTTCTGGTTGCCCTCGGTCTTGATGGTATTGCCAAAGCCCGCAATGGCGGCGTAGGTCATCTGCTTGGTGGTGGTCTTGCCCACACTGCCGGTGACACCCACCACCTTGGGGTGGTACTGGCTGCGGTAATTTGCACCCATGACCATCATGGCATGGTAACTGTCCGGGCAGAGGATGGCTTTTTCCGCCGGGACGCCCTCCACCGGGTGGTTGAGCACCACATAGGCTGCGCCCTCTTCCAGCGCCTTGGCGGCGAAGTTATGGCCGTCAAAGCGCTCTCCCGGGAAAGCCACGAAGACGCACCCGGGGCAGACCTCACGGCTGTCGGTGGTGACAAGACCGATGGGCTGGCTATCGGCAAAGCCCTCGGGGGCAAGGCCCTTTAAAAGCAGTTTGGCTGCGATATTTTCCATAATCATTTTCCTCTTTTATCATTTTATGGGGGAGATGCGGGTGGTTGCTC
>DCCL01000247.1:12677-24995 GCA_002313795.1 Faecalibacterium prausnitzii | reverse complement strand
AGAGCATTTCTTTTTGCTCAATCAAAAAGGACTTGAAACGCACAAGAGCCGTGTTATTTGTGACATTTTTGTTAATTTTTGAAGAAATGGTTGTATTTCGGCCATTCTCAATGCCTACCAAGTGAGGGCATCTTTTTTCAAGACCACTTTCAACTTCAGGTACGTCCGTTGCTTCAAAGTTCTGTCCTCCATCGGTCGTTCCACAGACCAACGTTATTTTAACCGCTTGGCCACTTCCACTATATTTTCCAAGAACTTTTTAACAAATTTCTTTTTGTGGTTGTCTTTGAGCCATTTTCGCTGGCTAGTAAGTAGAGGGATAATTTTTCGGAAGCCTTAAATTCCGAAGATTTTCTATAAAATCAGAACCTTGAAAACAGGATAGCTCAATCGTCCGGTACTTCACAAAAGGTACTTCTGTAATTCGCAGCCCGGTCATGACGAAGACGGGGTGGCTGAAATGCCAATGGTGCGGTGTAAACCCGCCGCCGGATGACTCCCCACTCCTAGGGAAGTCGAGGACCAATATGGGAGACCTTAACATATTTTTCGGGAAGTCAGCGTGTTAGCTGACTTCTCTTACATATCGCTTTTATCTTCAAGTTTTACCCAATCTTTTTCAAATTTTCAGTTTTCATGGCACGATCATCTGCCATACCCAAGGAGGTTTCATGAAGTTTAACGATGCCTATTCCAAGATGTTCCCCAGCTATCCCGATGCAGTCAGTCTTCAACAGGCTGCGGAGATGCTCAATCTGAACCGCCACACGGTAGGGGAGCTGATTCGTTCCCGCCGCTTGTTTGCGCTCAAGATCGGACGCACCTACCGCATCCCGAAGTTAAGTGTGATTGAGTTCCTGCTCACCGGACAGAGTGCGTTCCCGGCTGGAAATCCGCAGCTGGATGTGGTATGCTGTGAGTGCAGCAACGGACAGCATGCCTGTTAACCAAGAAGGAGGTCTATGATGAAAACAACAGGGTCTGTCCAAGAGAAAAATGGACGTTTTTACTTTGTACTCAACCTTTACGATGCCAACGGCAAGCGGAAGATTAAGTGGATTTCCACAGGTCTGACCGTGCGCGGCAATAAGCGCAAGGCAGAATCTATGCTCCACGAAGTTCTGCTCCGCTATGATGAAACCGGAGAACTGCCGACTGGCCGGGGCGGTGTCTACGAAAAAGTGGACGCTAAAACCACCAAGCCTGTGCCGAAGCCCATCAAGCCTGTAAACAAATCGGAGATGCTGTTTCTGGACTACCTCAATGAGTGGGTTCAGGTTCATAAAGCATCCATCCAGCCTGCAACCTTTATCAGCTACAATCGGATGATCACCGGACGCATCACGCAGTATTTTGAGCCGCTGGGCCTGAAGCTGTGTGACGTCACGCCGCAGGTGCTGGACGAATTTCAGGAGAAGATTCTGCTGGAGGGTTACACCACCAACACGGTCATTCATTATCACGCTATCTTCGGCAAGGCGTTCAAGGATGCTGTCCGCAAGGACTATCTGGAAACCAACCCGATGCTGAAAGTCGACCGTCCGAAGAAGAACAGCTTCCGACCCAACTTCTACTCTAAGGATGAAGTCCAGCAGTTGCTTGAAGTATCGCAGGATGACCTGCTGCACCTGTGCATCCTCGTCACGGCCTACTATGGTCTGCGCCGCAGCGAGGTGCTGGGGCTGAAGTGGTCATCCATCGACTTTGAACGCAAGTCCATCACCATCAACCACAAGGTCACGGAACAGCTGGTGAACGGCAAGTATGTTCCGGTGGTGAGCGATGTGATGAAGAACAAGACCAGCTGCCGCACTCTGCCGCTGATCCCGGCTGTGGAAGAAGAACTTCTGAAACAGAAGGAGAAACAGCAGCTTTACCGCAAGCTGTTCAAGAAGAGTTACAGCACTGAGTATCTGGACTTCGTCTGCACCGATCAGGAAGGTAAGCTGATTCGCCCGAACTTCGTGACAGAACACTTCGACTGGCTGCTGACCAAGTACGGGCTGAAACACATCCGCTTTCACGATCTGCGCCACAGCTGTGCCAGTCTGATGGTGATGAATGGCGTTTCCATGAAGCAGGTTCAGGAGTGGCTGGGGCATAGTACCTTTTCTACCACCGCTGACATCTACGCACACCTCGATTACAAGAGCAAACAGGGGTCTGCTGGCGTAATTGCAGGACTGTTAGATAATTCTTCTAACAGCAAAAAAGCTCCTTGAAAGCATTCGCTTCCAAAGAGCCATTTCTAACAGCTATAATCTCTTGCTTCGAGGTAGCCTTGCAATTCACCCAGTACGATTTCCGAAACCCAGTTCCTGAAGGACTGCTGGAGGGCTTGCCCCTGAAAGGTGGTCCTATACATTTGATGTAGCTGTTTCAATAAAACAAAAAAGTCACAGAATCGTAAGAAACTGTGACTCTGGCGGAGAGAAAGGGATTCGAACCCTTGCCCGGCGATTAACCGGCTACCGCATTTCGAGTGCGGACCCTTCGACCTCTTGGGTACCTCTCCGTATACATATCAGGTGATGCTACAATCTGTATTGTAACTTCATCTTGATTCCGAATAATAAAGCTGTTAGAATATTGTTAGAAAACGCATCGTTCAGACAGGTTCAGAAGCCTGTTAGAACATCGAATTTTGACGTTTCCTCGTTTGAAATGGAGAAATCTGACGAAGCATCTACTTGGATTTCGAGTCGTTCTCGTTACGACCGCTTCGATACATCTCCAAGTATATTTCACGATATTCCCATCATGATGCCATTTGATTATAGCAAAATCCTCCCCTTCCGTCAACTCTTTTCTTGATGCTGCGATGATGCCGCGGCGCAGCGGATGCAGCATCAAGTCAAATGTAGCAATGTGGTCTTTTATCATGCTCTTCCCCAATAGCGCCCACCCCAATAAGCATATTCAACTGCATATTTACACAACAAAAAAGACCTGCCCTTCCGGCGGCATTCCTTCTGAGGATGCCGCAGAGCCGAAAGAGCAGGTCTGCTTATTTTTTATAGGGATCAGGCGTTTGCTTCCAGTTTCACATCCATCTTGTTCCAGACGAAGATGACGGCCAGCTGGATGGCTACCGCCAGCACCACGGTGAGGGGGCTGCGGGTGATGCCAGCCACGATGTAGCAGAGGATGGAGATGACGCCATTGACCAGCGCATAGGGCAGCTGAGTCTTGACATGCTCCACGAGGTCGCACTCCGCGCCGGTGGAAGAGAGGATGGTGGTGTCGGAGATGGGCGAGCAGTGGTCGCCGAAGAGGCCGCCGGAGAGCACGGCACCCACTGCGATGGCGAAGGGGATATGGAAAGCGTAAGCCATGGGGATGGCCAGCGGCATCATGATGGCAAAGGTGCCCCAGGAGCTGCCGGTGGCAAAGGAGACGAAGGCACCGAAGAGGAAGATGGCGGCGGGCACCAGCACCGGCGAGAACTGGATGCTCTGCATCCCCTCCACGATGAAGGAAGCGGTGCCCAGACCGCTGATCATGCTGCCCAGAGACCAGGCCAGAACCAGCGTCACGGCAACATCGGTCATCCCCTTCATGCCGTCCACGTAGAGCTTGAAGGTGTCGTGGAAGGTCATGACCTTGAACAGGCGGATGAGGGCCATCAGTACAACGGCGCCGAAGAGGTAGCCCATGGTCAGGGCCACACGGAAGTCGTTGCCGCCCACCTTTTTAAAGGGGAAGCCCTGGGGAGCCAGAGTGATGAACAGGGTGGCAAACACCACCACGATGGGCAGGATGACCATGATGGGGCGGGCGTTGGCCTTGGAGTAGCTTCCATCTGTACCCTGCTGCTGTGCGGCAACAGTCTCGTCGGGGGCATCCGGCTGCTGCGCAGCCGCTTCTTCGGCCCGGCGCATCAGGGAGAAGTCCTTCCGGGTGAAGGCCACCAGCGGGATGAGCAGGATGGCGAGGATGGCGTAGAGCTGGAACGGGATAGCCTGCACAAAGGTGGTGTAGTCGGAGTCCGGCACGCCGAGATTGTCGAACTCGGCCTGGATGAGGCCCATGATGTACACACCCCAGCCGATGAAGGGGATGAGGATGGCCACCGGCGAAGAGGTGGAGTCCAGGATCCAGGCCAGCTTCTGGCGGGAGATCTTCAGTTTATCGAAGAGGGGACGGAACACCGGGCCCACCAGCAGCGGAGTGCCCAGGTCGGAGAAAAAGATGAGGATGCCGCCCAGCCAGGCGCAGAGCTGTGCCTTGAGGGAGGTGTTGACCACTTTGTATACGCTCTTGCTGAAGGCCTGCGCACCGCCGGATTTTTCCACCAGCTTGATGAAGCCGCCGATGAATACGATGAGTACCAGCACGCCTGCATTATACGAGTCGGTGAGCTGGACAAAGTAATAATCGCCGATGACGGATTTGACGGCCGCAAAGGGATTGCCGCCGCAGAAGATGAGCGCACCGGCCAGACCGCCGCAGAAAAGCGACAGGATGACGTTTTTGCTCTTGATGGCGAGCACCACAGCCACCAGCGGCGGCAGCAGGCTCAGGATGCCGTAATTCATAATTTCCTCTTTTCCAGATGATGTGTTGATGTATGGATATTCAAGAAAGACGTATTTTTAATCATACTATATCTGCGGCCGTCCGTCAACTGTTTTGGGCGCTTTTGTGCGGGATATCCGCGTTTACGCTCCCATCGCCCTTGACAGGCCCGGCGGGTTATGCTATATTCATTTCAAATTTGAAGTAATCGAGGTCAGAAGAAAACCTATGGCAGCACAGAACCGACAGGACATGGGCAGCGGGCCGGTCAAGCCCCTGCTCTTGCAGCTGATGATCCCCGCCGTGGTGGCGCAGGTGGTCAATCTGCTTTATAATATCGTAGACCGCATCTACATCGGCCACATCGAGGGCATCGGCGCGGCGGCGCTGACAGGTGTGGGCCTGTTCGCCCCCATCCTCATGCTCCTGAATGCGTTCGCCATGCTCATCGGCGCAGGCGGCGCACCCCGCACCGCCATCGCTCTGGGTCAGGGCAAAAAGGACGAGGCCGAAAAGATCATCGGCAACAGCTTCACCATGCTGCTGCTCTTTGCCGTGGTGCTGACGGTGGGCTTCTACGCCGGAGCCCCTGCCCTGCTGCGGCTCTTCGGTGCCAGTGACTCCACCCTGCCCTATGCGGTGGCCTATGGCCGCATCTACATCCTCGGCTCGGTGTTCGTCCTGCTGGTGATGGGCATGAATCCCTTTATCACCACGCAGGGCTTTGCCAAGATCAGTATGCTCACCACTGTCATCGGTGCGGTCATCAATATCGTCCTTGACCCCATCCTCATCTTCGGCTTTGGCTGGGGCGTCCGGGGCGCGGCAGTGGCAACGGTTCTCAGTCAGGCCGTGGGTGCCTGCTGGATCTTGAAGTTTCTCACCGGCAGAAAGACCATCCTGAAGCTCCGGAAACAGAATCTGAAACCGGAAGGCAAAGTCATCCTGCCGGTGCTGAGTCTGGGCATCTCCTCCTTTGTCATGCTCTCCACCGAGAGCCTGCTGTCCATCAGCTTCAGTTCCAGCCTCGCCCGCTACGGCGGTGATGTGGCCGTGGGTGCCATGACCGTCATTACCAGCGTGTCCCAGCTCTGCACCATGCCCATCCAGGGCATCTGTCAGGGCGGCCAGCCGGTGATGAGCTTCAACTTCGGTGCTGGCAAAAAAGACCGGGTCAAAGAGGCGTTCCGGTTCCAGCTCACCCTCTGCTTTGGCTATACCACCCTGTTCTGGCTCCTTATGATGCTGATTCCCGGCGTGGTGGCGGGCATCTTCACCTCGGATGCGGCCCTTATCTCCTACACTACATGGGCTATGCGCATCTATATGGCGGGCATCCTCGCCATGGGCGTCCAGATCGCCTGCCAGCAGAGTTTTATGGCGCTGGGTCAGGCAAAAGTCAGCCTGCTGCTGGCCTGCCTGCGCAAGATCATTCTCCTTATCCCCCTCATCTTCATCCTGCCCCACTTTGTGGCAGACAAGTGCTTCGGCGTCTTTCTGGCCGAGCCGGTCAGCGATATCCTGGCCGCGACCATCACGGCCATCACCTTCTTCTCCCGGTTCGATAAGATCCTCGACCGGGGTGCCGGAAGGGTATGATTTCCCCGGAAATAGAATGGGCCCGCAGCCGGATGTCTCTCCGGCCTGCGGGCCTTTTTTGTGTTTATAAAGTCGTTTCTTTCTGCCGGCCCTCCTGCAGGAGCCCGCACATGAGCTCTGCACATTTGGGGTCAAAGTCATGTCCGGCCCGGCGGCGGAGGCCGTCGATGATGTACTCTGCCGATTCACCCCGGCGGAGATGGCGGTCAGTGAAGTCGGCTACGGCAAGGATGCGGGAGAGCAGCGGGATATCCTCACCTTTCCGCCCCTCCAGATAGCCGGTGCCGTCGTAGTTCTCCCGGTGATACCGGACGATCTCGGCCACTCGGTCCACGATCTGCAGTTCCTGGATGATGCGGCAGCCCCGGTCAACATAGGTCTTGTAGAGCTGGTACTGTTCCTCGGTGATGTTCCGCCGCAGCACCACGTCATCCGGCAGGCCCACCATCCCCACTTCGTGGAGAAGGCCCGCGTAATAGCCGCCCAGACAGGCCGCAGCGTCCAGCCCCATTCGGCGGGCCAGCTCCTGTGTCAGGTCGGCGACCCGCTGACAATGGAGGTCGATCTCCGGGATCTTGGAACTGAGGGCGCTGTACATGGAGGTGATGACCTTGAGGGACATTTCAGAGAGCTTCTGCTTTTCCGCGTCG
Organism: Faecalibacterium prausnitzii; assembly: GCA_002313795.1. Taxonomy (GTDB): domain Bacteria; phylum Bacillota; class Clostridia; order Oscillospirales; family Ruminococcaceae; genus Faecalibacterium; species Faecalibacterium prausnitzii_L. The sequence goes on along the minus strand of DCCL01000247.1, from coordinate 18,228 downwards.
ATGCGGGCCTGTAATAAGATGTGGCGTCGGGTCTTGTCCAGCCAGTAGCGCTGGATGGAGAACATGATGATGTGGGCGACGCCCATGATGCAGAAAAACAGGAAGGGGAACCGGGGCAGAAAGCTCTCGCCGTAGACGGCGGCAGGGTCGGGCATCAGCCCGCCGTACAGACAGCCGACCACCCACAAGAGGCTCAGTAGGTTGACCACTGTGCCGCCCCGGAGGCCCAGCACGAAAGTGCAGGTGAAGGAGAAAAGAAAGAGGAAAAACCAGCTGAAATAGCCCACATAAGACTGCTGGAATATCACGGCATTGCAGCCCAGAAGCAGCAGCGCAATGACCAGTTCCAGCCCGCGGCCTATCCTGCAGTGGGACAGGATGTTGACGCTGTTGAGAAGGAGCATCCCGCCCAGCAGGAGAAAAAAGGCCGGAGGCGCACCATACAGGAAGCCCAAAGCCAGCTGCACCAGCCAGAACAGGGCCATGATGCCCTTCATATAGAGGGAGAGATGAAGGTCTCCATAGGGGACGCAGACCACCTCGCGGATGTGTTCCAAAGTTCGTCTGTTCATCGTGTCACTCCAGCGGGATGGCACCGCTTTCCAGCAGTTCTACCACAGCTTTTGCCGCTGCAGGCTCAAACTGCTTCCCGCTCCATTTCTGAAATTCGTGGATGATATAGTCTTTGTCACAGTGGCGGCGGTAGCATCGGTCTGAGCTCATGGCGTCCAGCGCATCGGCAGCGCTGATGATCCAGACCATCTCCGGCAGATCTCCGCCCTTCAGCCCGGCGGGATACCCCTTGCCGTCGTACCGCTCGTGATGGTAGCTTGCGCCGTAGTCGGCCTGGGGCAGGAACTCCAGCCCTTCCAGTATTTTGCGGCCCCAGACGGTGTGCTGCTTCATGAGGGCAAATTCCTCGTCGGTCAGCCGGGAGGGCTTGTTGAGGATGGCGTCCGGCACGCCGATCTTTCCGATGTCGTGGAGCAGGGCGCTGCGGTACAGCCGGTCCAGCTCCTCTTCCGACAGGCCCATGTGCTGCCCGATGAGCCGGGAATACTCGGCTACACGGTGGGAATGCTCGCTGGTGTAGCGGTCCTTTTCGTCTATCATCTGGCTGATGGCGGCAACGGAGCTGACCATCAGCTTCCGGGCTTCGTGGACGGTGGCCTGCACCTGCTGCTCCATCTCCCGCTCGCTCTGCTCCCGCTGGATGCGGTAGTGCTTGTAGAAGACGTCCGCCGTGGTCATGAGCAGGCAGAAGGTCCAGTAGGCGGCTGGGTAGTAGAGGGCGTAGTCCGGAGGATAGCTGTGGGAAAAATTCCCCCACAGAAGACAGGTAGCCGCAAGGCCGTAGAGGGTGCAGAAGGGCAGGCCGATGGGCAGGCCGGACTGGATGAAAAGGATGGCCGGCAGCAGGAAGAGCCAGAGATTCTGGAAGCCGTCGTTGTCGTTCTGCACCAGAAGCAAAAAACCCAGAAGAACGATGGCGGTACTGCCCAGTGTCACCAGACGCTTTTCGTTCCGGGAGCGGGGCAACAGCCACGCCACCGCCACCAGCACAAGGCTGATGAGCCCGGTGAGGATGAACACACTGGGTTTGCCCAGACCATTGCAGCTGAAGTTCAGCGCGAACAGGGTGATGACGACGAGGGTCAGCACCCGGCGCAGATAATCGGAGTCCAGCGGGGACTCTTTTTCGTAGCGATAGACCTCTCGGATGAGAAGCCAGAGACGGTGAAGCATGGAACGGTCTCCTCCGGAAAATAGCACACAGGATGAGGAAAATGTTTCTTCCAATATTATACAATGAAATCGCTCCGGTGAACAGAGAGAATTTCAAAGAGAAAATATGCATCCGAAATGCATCGGAAAAGATTCTTTGGAGCCGCCGGCAAAGAACACGGAATACCGCGATACAGGCAGGGGCAGAACTTATCATCCGGGTCAGAATGTACAAACTTTTTCATTAAAATTTGTGCTTGGCTCTAATTGCGGGATGATAAAATATGCGCTATCATAATATCCAAAGGCACATCCTTTTCTGCGGGTATCCCGGTGCCGGAAGCAAAGTCCGGCACCCGGCGCGAGGGTGTGCAACGTGAATCGGAGGTAACAAGAAATGAAAAAGATCTCTCGTCGTGACTTCCTGGCAGCCTCTGCTGCTGTGGGTGCAGCTGGCGTCCTGACTGCCTGCGGCGGCTCTTCCAGCAGCACTGCCACTTCCACTGCGGCTTCTACTGCGGCAAGCGCTGCCAGCGGCAAGTCCATCGACTACCCCACCAAGGGCATTTCCGTCATCTGCCCCTGGTCTGCAGGCGGCGGCACCGATGCCTGCCTGCGCGCATTCTGCGAGGCTCTGAGCAAGAACCTGGGCGTTACCCTGACTGTTGACAACCAGACTGGCGGCGGCGGCATCCTGGGCCATCAGGCTATCGCAGACGCTACTCCCGACGGCTACACCATCGGCATGATCACCTTCGAGCTGGCTACCTACAAGAAGCTGGGCACCAGTGACCTGACCTGGGAGAACTACGCTCCCCTGTGCCGCGTCAACACCGATGCTGCTACCGTTACCGTCAGCGCAAAGTGGGCTGCTGACAACAACATCTCCGACCTGGCAGGCTTCATCGATTACTGCAAGGCTCACCCCGGTGAGGTCCAGATGGGCGGCTCTTCCAACGCTTCTGTCTGGCACATCGCAGGCGGCTACTTGATGAGCGCTGCCGGCATCGACATCCAGATGATCACCTATCAGGAAGGTGCTGCTACCGCTGTCCAGAACGCAGCCGGCGGCTTCATCCAGGGCGTTACCGTTTCTCTGGCTGAGGCACGCAGCTTCATCGAGTCCGGCGACCTGATCTGCCTGGGCGTCATGGACGAGGAGCGCAACGCTGCATTCCCCGACATCCCCACCTGCAAGGAGCAGGGCTACGATATCCAGTACGGTACCCAGCGTGGTATGGCCACTCCTCTGGGCGTGGACGAAGCCATCCACACCCGTCTGGAAGAGGCCTGCGCCGCTGCCATCGAGGATCCTGACTTTGTTACCTTCATGAACAACAACGGTCAGACCATCGCCTACCTGGATGCACAGGGCTACACCGACTACCTGAAGCAGGCTGCTACCGACGTCGCAGCTGCTATGGATGCTGTCGGCCTCTGATTTGAGTTTCTGAGTATTTGCTGGGGCAGGCAGCTCATGCCTGCCCCTTTCTTATGAGAAAGTAGAGAGAGGAGGAATCCCTTTTGAACAAAGACAAAATGAAGACGATGGCGTTCTCCAATCTGGTCGGTTCCATCATTTTTATTGTCATCGGTGTCTGGGCATGGCTCCAGACCGACAAATTCCCCGAGGTGGCCAACACCTACGTGCAGGCTTCCACCTTCCCCCGCGTCATGATCGTGGGCATGCTGATCTTCTCGGTCATGCTGCTCGTCCAGTCCCTCATCAAGCTGTTCGGCACCATAAAGCCTGGCGACCCTGTGGCCGCTGAGGTCGGCACCCTGAACCCCCTGAAGGACAAGGGCGTGGCTGCTGCCTATCTGGTCATCCTGCTCTGCGTGCTGTTTGCCGCCCTGTTCAAGAGCTGCGGCTACATCCTGTGCGCTATGGTGCTGTCCATGATCATCATGTTCCTCATCGGTAAGCGCAACTGGGTGCAGATGATCCTTGTGAGCGTGCTGGTGCCTCTGGGCATGTGGCTGATATTCTACAAGGTGCTTACCGTCAATATCCCGCTGGGCCCGCTGAACTTCCTGCGTACCCTTGTGGACATGATTTAAGGAGGGAGCACAGTTATGGATTTTAATCTGCTTCTTTCCAGCTACGCTGCTGTCTGGTCCAACCCCGAGGTCATCCTGATGACCTTCATCGGTGCGCTGGGCGGCGTTCTGCTGGGCGCTATCCCGGGCATGACGGCCACCATGGGCGTGGCTCTGCTCATCCCCTTCTCCTTCGGCATGGACCTCATCCCGTCCATCGGCCTGCTGCTGGGCATCTACTGCGGCGGCATGTACGGCGGTTCCATCTCCGCCATCCTTATCCACGCCCCCGGCACCCCGGCTGCAGCCGCTACCCTGCTGGACGGCTACCCCATGTGCAAGAAGGGCCAGGCCGGCAAGGCTTTGTCCGTCGCCATGTTCGCCTCCTTCTGCGGCGGCGTCATCGGCGCTCTGGTCATGACCTTCCTGTCTCCGCTGGTCGCTGACATGGCCATGAACTTCGGCCCCGGCGAGATGTTCATGCTGGCTGTCTTCGGCCTGTCTGTCATCGTCGCTATCTCCGGCAAGTCGGTGGCCAAGGGCCTCATCAGCGCTTTCTTCGGCATGCTGCTGTGCACCGTCGGCCTCGACCCCACCAACGGCATCCCCCGTTTCATCACCACCAAGCAGACCGGCCTGCTGGATGGCTTCCAGTTCATCCCTACTCTGATCGGTCTGTTCGCTGTCTCCGAAGTCATCGCCGGTGTGGAGCGCATCATCCGCGGCGAGGAGCAGGAGCAGAAGTCCAAGGAGAAGATCACCAACGTTCTGCCTGACCTCAAGACCATCAAGCAGATCTGGCCCAACATCCTGTCCGGCGGCCTCATCGGCACCTTCATCGGTGCGATCCCCGGCGCAGGCGGCGACATCGCGGTCTTCGTCTCCTACGGCGCAAGCAAGTCTGCAAGTAAGCACCCTGAGCTGTACGGCACCGGCATCCCCAACGGTGTTGCTGCGACCGAGTCCGCAAACAACGGCTGCTCCGGCGGCGCTATGATCCCCCTGCTGTCTCTGGGTGTTCCCGGTGACTCCGTTACCGCCATCCTGCTGGGTGCCTTCATCATGAAGGGCATCACCCCGGGCCCCATGATGTACGTCACCGAGCTGCCCACCGTCTACCGCGTGTTCGCCGCTCTGATGCTGGCAAACCTCTGCATGCTGGTGGTGGGCTGCCTGGGCGTCCGCTTCTTCGCCAAGATCGTCTCGGTCGAGAAGAAGATGCTCTACCCCATCATTCTGGTCATCTCCCTGCTGGGTGCTTTCTCCATCAACAAGAATGCCTTTGATGTGGGCGTCTGCGTCGCCTTCGGCATCATCGGCTGGCTGATGAACAAGTACGAGTTCCCCCTCTCTCCCATCCTGCTGGCCCTCATTCTGGGACCCATGTGCGAGAAGAACTTCGTGCGCTACATGAACATCCAGCGCGGCAACTTCTTTGCCATCACCACCTCTCCCATCGCAATGGTCTTTGCAGGCGTGGCTATCCTCGTTATCATCTACTCTGTCTATAACCAGAGCAAGATCAACAAGAAGACTGCTGCAAACGCTGCACAGGAGAACGCATAACCCCAACATCCAGACAAGCTCTGTCTTTTACATTCCCAAAGAAATGCGGCCGTCCCATCGCGGGATGGCCGCATTTCGCGTCCACAGAGCTTATAGGGAAAACGAGAACGCTTTCAGGCAGAACAACAAGGCCCTCCCGGAATCCTCCGGGAGGGCCTTGTGCTTTTGCTGCGATTTTAGAAGCCGTTTTCATAAGCATTGCACACCGCCTGAACGGTCT
>DCCL01000247.1:7457-12612 GCA_002313795.1 Faecalibacterium prausnitzii | reverse complement strand
TTTTCCTTGCAATCCGTCAGGATCGCTGCGGAAAATCGCCTTGCCTGCAAGCAAACATTCACGTCATTCGCATTCGGTGCACTCTGCTTTATGAAAACAACTTCTTATTTTTCAGCAGGTTTTTCCGGCGCAGCGGCAGGAGCCTCAGGATGGTGGCACTTGGCCAGCATATCCAGTTCCGGCATCAGCTCGCTGCTGATGACACTGAGCATCTGCTCCAGCTTGTCGCAGTCCTCGGCGGGGAAGCGCTTGCGCACCCGCTCGATGACGGTGTGCAGGTAAGCGTAGCTGATGCTGTAGTAGTCGATGTATTTCTGGGTGGGCCGCAGGTAGTATTCCCGGCGGTCGGTGGTGGACTGGATCTTCTCCACATAGCCTTTGCGCACCAGACTGCCGATCTTATAGGCTGCGTTGGGGGTGGAAATGCCCATCATGTGGGAAAACTCCGCGATGGTGGGCTCTCCCATGGCCATGATGCCTTCCATACAGAAGGATTCCACGGTGGTCAGCGTGGCTTCGCGGGTGGCAAAACGCTGAAATACATTTTGATAAAAGTGCAGCTTGAATTTGGTGTAGACGTCCTGAAAGGCTTCTTCCAGCATGAGCTTTTCCTCCAGTGAGCATAATAACTCAAAAAATTTACTCTTTTTACAGTATACCATAATCTGAGCCGGAGGGAAAGTCAAAAATCCAGAGTCCGCTGGATTTTTGAACTTCTCAGGCTTTTTCCGTCTTCCGGATGTGGCCCACGCGGGCGCGCACGATGCTCAGCACCACCAGCTCAAGGACGATGGCCACGGCCAGCAGCACCAGCGAGGTCATCACGTTGGCCCGGGTGCCCAGCAGGGCCTGTGCCAGACCGCAGATGAGATAGCAGCCCGCCGAGATGGCAGCAGCTGTCATGGCGTAGGGCAGCTGGGTGGACACATGGTTCACATGGCTGCAATGAGCACCGGCAGAGGCCATGATGGTGGTATCCGAGATGGGAGAGCAGTGGTCGCCGCAGACCGCACCGGACAGGCAGGCTGCGATGGAGACCACCAGCATCTCACCCTCCGGGAAGGCGTGGCAGACGATGGGCACCAGGATGGAGAAGGTGCCCCAGGACGTGCCGGTGGCAAAGGCCAGGAACACTGCCACCACAAAGATGATGATGGGCAGCAGGTACTGCAAGGCGGCGGCAGAGCCGCTGAGCAGGCTGGCAACATAATACTTGGCACCCAGCAGGCTGGTCATACCGGAAAGAGTCCAGGCCAGCGTCAGGATGAGCATGGGGCTGACCATGGCCTTGAAGCCCTCGGGGATGCAGGCGGCGAAATCCTGAAAGGTCATGACGCCCCGCACCCGGTAGAACACGAAGGTGAACATCAGGGCAATAGAGCTGCCCAGAACCAGACCCATGGAGGCGTTGCAGTCAGCGAAAGCGGTGACGAAGTCCACGCCCTCAAAGAAACCGCCAGTGTAGATCATGCCGAAGATGCAGGCTGCGATGAGCACCAGCACCGGAGCAATCAGGTCGATGACATGGCCTTTGGTGCCGGTGCCGTCGTCCACATCGTCGCCGTAGGGGCGGTCTTCGGTGGTGAAGAGGTCGCCCAGCAGAGCGTTGTCCTCATGCTTCTTCATGGGGCCGTAGTCCAGACCGGTGAAGATGAGGAACAGGCTCATGACGATGGTGAGGATGGCGTAGTAGTTATAGGGGATGGTGCGCAGGAACATGGTAAAGCCGTTGATGCCCGAGCCTTCCGGCACCGAAGAGGTGACGGCAGCGGCCCAGCTGGACACCGGCGCGATGATGCAGACCGGAGCCGCAGTGGCATCGATGAGGTAGGCCAGTTTCGCGCGGGAGACCTTCTGCCGGTCGGTGACGGGGCGCATGACAGAACCCACGGTCAGGCAGTTGAAGTAGTCGTCCACAAAGATGAGCACGCCCAGCAGCAGGGTGGCAAACTGCGCGCCTGCCCGGGTGTGGATGTGGGTGGAGGCCCAGCGGCCAAAGGCGGCGCTGCCGCCGGCCTTGTTCATCAGAGCCACCAGGATGCCCAGCATCACCAGAAAGACCAGAATGCCCACATTGCTGCTGTCCGACAGCTTGTAGATCATGCCGCCTTCCTCATTGAAGAAGAGGGTGGTCAGTGCCAGCTCAAGGTTGCCGTTGGCATAGAGCAGAGCACCGGTGGCGATGCCCACCAGCAGGGAGGTGTAGACCTCTTTGGTGTTCAGGGCCAGAACGATGGCCACCACCGGGGGCAGCAGGGACAGCGCAGAGCTGTAGGCTGCGCAGGTGTAGGTGGAAGGGTCGGCGATCTTGCCGGGCGTTGCGGCGGTACACCACAACAGCAGGGCAAACACCAGCAGAGCACCCACCCATGAGAGATTTGTTTTTTTCATGATAGAGCTTCCTCACTTGGTTTTTTTGAAGCTGCCCGGGCAGACTATACACCAGACCCGCGGTGGGGGACGGAGAGGGGGTGTTGGCTGCGCCGGACTATAAAGAACTGTATCTGGAGCTGTTCCGCGCCAGCGAACAGGCCGCGCGGCTCCTGCTGGAAGCACAGGCCCGGGCCGAGCAGCGGCTTCTGGCCGCCGACCCGCCGCCCATCCAGCTGGCGGAGAAAAAAGAGGATTAGAAGCTGCTTACGAAAGCAGCTTCTCAGCCCTTCTTGCTCTCTGCCTTGGCGGCAAACTTTGCGTCGTTGACCACAAAGCGCTCGTGGACGCCGCCGCCCACATGGCCCTTCTCGTCGTACAGAGAGACTTTGAACACCAGCTTGCGGCCTTCCACAGCGGTCAGCTCGCTCTCGCAGGTGACGGTCATGCCCACGGGAGTGGGGGCGGAGTGGTCGAACTCCAGCCGGGTGCCGACGGTGCCGCAGCCCTCATCCAGAGCGTCAGCCACGCTCATCCAGCAGGTCTTTTCGGCCAGTGCCACCAGTGCGGGGGTGGCGAACACGTTCAGGGTGCCGCTGCCCATGGCCCTGGCAGTGTTTTCGGGGGTGACGAGCTGGCTCTGCTTGCCGCGGATACCGGTCTCTAACATCATAGATTCCTTCTTTCTTAAAAATCAGTTTATCTTGCGTGCTGCCGCAGTTTGCGGCATAAAATAGAACACGCTGTAAGGATACCACAAAACCGGCATCAATGCACCTGTTTTGCGTATTTTTCCTTCAAAAACTCTTTCCGTCCGGCCTCAAAAGAGGTATCATGGAGAGGAAAGGGAGTGGAACAATGAGTGATTTCTGGAAATCCTACGACATCACCCACGCAGAGCTGGGCGCAGACTATCAATGCTACCCGCTGTATGGCCGCATCCACCTCACAGAGCTGGCGCTTTCGCTGGCATTCATCGTGGGGATGGCCCTGTGGTATCGCCGCAGCCCGGCAAAGACCCGGCGGCGCATCCTGGTGGGAGTCACGGTCCTGCTCCTGCTGGACGAAGCGGCCCTCCTGCTGGGAATGGCCCTGACGGGTCAGTGGAACTGGAGCTACCTGCCCCTCCACCTGTGCAGCATCAACGTCTTTGTCTGTCTCTATAACACCCTTACTGACCAGAACTGGTGCAAGGAGGAGCTGTATGCCCTCTGCATCCCGGGGGCGGCGCTGGCTCTGCTCTGCCCCAGCTGGCTGGATGTCCCCTCCTGGTGGACCCTCATCAATTTGCACTCGGTCAGCATCCATGCCCTGCTGGTGCTCTACCCCGTCCTGCTGGTGGTGGGCGGCTACCGTCCCAGTCCCCGGCGGGTGCCGCAGGTGTTGGCATTCCTCTTCGGGTCGGCCCTGCCCATCTACTTTTTGAATAAGCCTCTCTGCACCAACTTCTATTTCCTCAATAACCCTTACGGCAACATCATCACCAGCACCTTCACGGCTCTGCTGGGCGAAAAGTATTATATCCTTGGCTTCCTGCCTGCCATTGCGCTGGCGCTGATCATCATGTATCTGCCCTGGGCGGTGGCGGAGCATCTCCAGAAGAAAAAACGGTAAGGCTCCGAGGCCGCACTTCGTGTTGAAGCGCGGCCTTTTCTCTCCCCAAAACGCCGCCTTGTTGCAAAATAAAACTGCAAATTTCCTGCGTTTTAAGGTCTGTTTTATCAATTCTGGTTCCGTGATGATTTTTTATGAAAAACCTCTTGACAGAGTGCATGGCACGTGTTATCATGAACACATGAACAGATGTTCATATATCAAAACGAAAGGGTGATGACCATGGCCGAAGCGTCTTCTCAGGAGCAGAAGCTCCCCGAGACCCCGCCGGAACTGCCGGACGATGAGGTGCTCTACGAGCTGGCCGACCTGTTCCGGGTGTTCGGGGATTCTACCCGCATCAAGATTCTCTACGCCCTCCACGATGACGAGCTGTGTGTGCAGGATATCGCCAATGCGGTCCAGCTCAGCCAGTCCGCCGTGAGCCATCAGCTCCGGGTGCTCAAGGACACCAAGCTGGTGCGGTTCCGCCGGGACGGAAAGACCGTCTACTATGCACTGGATGACGACCATGTGCGCAGCATCCTCTCCATGGGCATGGACCATATCGAAGAGTGATGCCCACGCAAACACGCTGCAAGTCCGTGCCCCCTGCGGTCGGACAGTGAAATAGAAAGAAAGGCTGGTATTTATTATGAAGAAGAGCTACAAGATCGAAGTGGACTGCGCAAACTGCGCTCAGAAGATGGAAGATGCTGCCAACACCGTTTCCGGCGTGGCAAAGGCCACCGTCAGCTTCATGACCCAGAAAATGAACGTGGAATTTGACGAGGGTGCAGACCCCAAGTCCACCATGAAGAACGTCCTCGCTGCCTGCAAGAAGGTAGAGGACGACTGCGAGATCTTTGGTATTTGAGAATCGTTGTCTGTTAAATCTGCCGTGGAAAATGTTGAAAAAGAAATCAGTTTTCAACATTTTCCACGGTGTTTTCAACACTCTTTGCGCAAAAGTGGAAAAACAAACGCACATTTGCTCCTTTTTGCGGGAAAACCTCGTGGAAAAGCCGGGGGAAAGGGTGGAAAACAGTCCCCTTATGGGGAAAACCTGTTGAATCTGTGAACGCTGCTCGGAACGAAGCGGCACCGAAGCCCCAAAGGAGGCTGCTATCCATGACGACCAAACAGAAAAAAATGCTCTACCGCATCCTTGCCGCTCTGGCGCTTGTGGCGG
>DCCL01000247.1:7208-7330 GCA_002313795.1 Faecalibacterium prausnitzii | reverse complement strand
GGCATCAAGAACCGCCAGCCCTTCGATGAGTGCTTTCTGATGGCGGTAGCTACCGTGGGTGCGTTCGCTCTGGGCGATTACGTCGAAGGCTGCGCGGTCATCATCTTCTATCAGATCGGCGA
>DCCL01000247.1:272-7103 GCA_002313795.1 Faecalibacterium prausnitzii | reverse complement strand
GACTACGCCAACATCGAGGGCGAGGACGGCAAACTGGAACAGGTAGACCCGGATGAGGTCGAGGTGGGCACCACCATCGTGGTGCAGCCCGGCGAGCGGGTCCCCATCGACGGCGTTATCGTGGAGGGCTCTTCTACCCTCAATACCGCTGCCCTCACCGGCGAGAGCCTGCCCCGGGATGTCCAGCCCGGCGATGAGGTCATCAGCGGCTGCGTGAATATGAGCGGCCTGTTGAAAGTGAAGACCACCAAGGAGTTCGGCGAATCCACCGTCTCCAAGATCCTCGACCTTGTGGAAAATTCCAGTATGAAAAAGGCCCGGGCTGAGAACTTTATCACCCGCTTTGCCCGGGTGTATACCCCTGCAGTCTGCTACGGTGCGCTGGCGCTGGCTTTCCTGCCGCCTATCGTCCTGATGCTCATGGGCCAGCCTGCCCGCTTCGGTGACTGGATCTACCGCGCCCTCACCTTCCTGGTCATCAGCTGCCCCTGCGCACTGGTCATCTCCATCCCCCTGAGCTTCTTCGGAGGAATCGGCGGCGCGTCCGCCTGCGGCATCCTGGTCAAGGGTTCTACCTATCTGGAAGAGCTGGCAAACACCGGCGTGGTGGTCTTTGACAAGACTGGCACCCTGACCCAGGGCACCTTCAAGGTGGTGGATATCGTCCCTGCTGACGGCGTGGAAAAAGACGCCCTTGTGGAGGCCGCTGCACTGGCTGAGAGCTGGTCCAAGCACCCCATTTCTCTGAGCATCAAAGCCACTTACGGCAAGGATATCGATGCTGCCCGCGTCACCGACGTGGAGGAGCTGGGCGGCCATGGCGTCACCGCCAAGGTGGATGGCAAACCGGTGGCTGCCGGCAATGCCCGCCTGATGCAGAAGCTTGGCCTGACGGTCCCCGATGTGCCGCAGACCGGCACCATCGTCCATGTGGCCATCGACGGCAAGTATGCAGGCTACCTGCTCATCTCTGACGTGGTGAAGCCCCACAGCGCACAGGCCATCAAGGGCCTGAAGCAGGCGGGCGTCCGGAAGACCGTCATGCTCACCGGCGACGCAGAGCCGGTGGCAAAGGCTGTGTCGGCGCAGCTGGGCCTGGATGAATACCATGCCGGCCTGCTGCCCGGTGACAAGGTGGACCAGATCGAATCCCTGCTGGCCGCAAAGCACCCCAAGGAGAATCTGGCCTTCGTGGGCGACGGCATCAACGATGCCCCTGTCCTCTCCCGCGCCGATATCGGCATCGCGATGGGTGCTCTGGGCTCTGACGCCGCCATCGAGGCCGCCGACGTGGTCCTGATGGATGACGACCCGGCCAAGATCGCACTTGCCATGCGCATTGCCCGCCGCACCAAGCGCATCGTCTACCAGAATATCGTGTTTGCTCTGGTCGTCAAAGCTGCCTGCCTCGTCCTCGGTGCATTGGGCATCGCCAACATGTGGGCCGCTATCTTCGCGGACGTGGGCGTTATGGTCATCGCCGTCCTCAACGCTACCCGCGCCCTCTATACCAAAGACCTCGTGAAGAAAGATAAGCTGGGTTAATAGCAATTCAACTTTTTCATGCAGCCGCAGCAATGTTGAACTGCATCTCGCACGATGCTGTTCCGATGCTGCACGGATTCCCTGATTTGCGATAGGTCCCGGCATTCCGCAAAACAAGAAAATATCCGCAGCGGTTCCCTCCCTCCGTGACAGGGCCGGGGCCGCTGCGGATGTTTTTTTGTCTGGGGCAAAGATGAAAAAGCTGCGCTTGCAAATATGAGTAAACCTGTTATACTACTGTATTGGAGGGTTGAATCCAATGCAAGAACAAAACGAAACGAATTTGAACCGTGCGCCGGTGTGGCGCGCGTTCCGGGCGGCAGCACCCCAGACGCTGCCGGTCTTTGCCGGATATCTGGTGCTGGGACTGGGTTATGGCATCTATGTGCAGTCGCTGGGCCTGCCGGTCTGGCTGCCGCCCCTCATGGGCACGGTGGTCTACGGCGGTTCGCTGGAATTTGTGCTGGCGTCCCTGCTGCTGGGCAGCTTTGCGCCGGTGTCGGCGTTCCTGATGGCCCTGATGATCCAGGCCCGGCATCTGTTCTACGGTCTGGCCATGCTCAAGCGCTACCGGGGCTACGGCCTGCGCAGCATCTATATGATCTTCGCCATGAGCGATGAGACGTTCTCCATCACCTGCTCCGCAGAGCCGCCGGAGGGAGTAGACCGGGGCTGGTTCATGTTCTTCATCACCCTGCTGGACCAGTTTTACTGGGTCGCCAGCGCAGCGGCAGGTGCCCTCATCGGGTCGGTGCTGCCGTTCAGCACAGAGGGTGTGGATTTCGTCATGACGGCCATGTTCGTGGTCATCTTCATGAACCAGTGGGAGAAGGAAAAACAGCACGCCAGTGCCATCATCGGCATTGCGGCTCCGCTGGTCTGCCTGCGCATCTTCGGCTCCGGCAGCTTCCTCATCCCGTCCATGCTCTGCATCCTTGCGGCTCTGCTCCTGCTCCGCCGCCCCATTGAGAAAAAGGAACTTGAACAGGAAAGCGAGGCGGCACGATGACGAATCTTCAGTTTGCCCTGACCATTGCCGTCTGCTCGGCGGCGACCATGCTCACCCGCTTCCTGCCCTTTCTGGTGTTCAACTCCAAGGACGGCAAGGCCCCGGACGTGGTGGAATATCTGGGCCATGTGCTGCCCGCTGCCATCTTTGGAATGCTCATCGTCTACTGCCTGAAAGGGGTCAGCTTTACCTCGGGCAGCCACGGCATCCCGGAGGCCGTCTCCATCGCCCTGACCGTGGGGCTCCATAAGTGGAAGCATCAGACCATGCTCTCCATCGCTGCCGGTACGCTCTGCTATGTGCTGCTGGTGCAGCTGGTGTTCTGAGAAAAACGAAAGCCTCCGGCCATGCCGGAGGCTTTCGCTTTTCAATGATAGAACGTGTCAAAATTGATCTGCCGGTAGAACCTCTGCTGCAGCTGGTCGAAGCTGTCGCAGTCCTGCGCCAGCAGCCACATGCTTTTGGTCACGACAGCCTCGATGGTCATGTCGTGGGCTTCCAGAAAGCGGAACCGGTTCTTCACCCGCTTGCCTACCTCGTAGATGCCCACATCGCTGCCCTCGTAAGTGACCTGCGTGGTGAGGATGAGCACCTTGTGGGTCTTGTCGTAGTCGCCCAGAACCTCGGCGAAAGCGTCCATCAGCCGCTGAGGGATGCCGCCCACGCCGAAGCTCTCCACGATAACGCAGTCGTAGAGCCGGAAGATGTCCGGGATGAGGGCGGGGCTGAGCCCGGGCGTCAGCTTGAGGAGGAAGACCTTCGGGTTGAGGGCCCGGCCAAATTCCACCGGGCCGGTGGGCCAGGGCGAGGGCACATACCGCACCAGCCGGTCCCCCTGCACCAGCGCCAGCGCCGGGAAATTCACCGACGCAAAGGCGTCGTAGCTGATGGTCTTGTTTTTCTTGGCCCGGGTGCCTGCGATGACATGCCCGCCGAACACCACCATGACGCCCCGGCTGCCGGGGTCGAGTGCACAGATGACGCTGTCCCGCAGGTTTTTCTTGGCGTCGGTGATCTCGTTGGAGATGGGCTGCTGGGAACCGGTCAGGATGATGGGCTTATCTGCGTTCTGGATAAGGTAGGACAGCGCCGCCGCTGAATAGGCCAGCGTATCGGTGCCGTGGCAGATGATAAAGCCGTCGTAAAGGGCATAGTTTTCCTGCACGGCTTTGGCCATAGCCAGCCAGTGTTCCGGGCCCAGGTCAGTGCTGTCGATGCTGCACAGGGCCAGGGTGTCAGGACAGCAGAGCTCGTTCAGTTCGGGCAGGTGGGCCAGAAGTTCCTCACTGGTGAGCACGGGCTTGAGCCCCTGCTGGGTGCGGACGCTGGCGATGGTGCCGCCGGTGGTGATAAAAAGCAGACGCTGCTTGGTGGACATAAGATAAGGGCCTCCATCCGGGATGATTCGGGATACGATTCAGTATAACACACTTGACCGGCCCTTGCAAAGTGGTGGGGCGGCGGAAAAGGGAGGGTTTTGGAACTTGGTCACAGAAATGAGGGGGATTTGGTGTATAATAAGAGAAAGGGGTGGAGAGTTCGCTGACGAGGGGCTTTTGTCTGTGAGATGCAACCTATCTTATAAATGAAAAATAAATACCCCCCCCCCTTGCATTATCGCAAGCCAAAACCTGAAAATATCCTCAATGTATAAGGAGGCTCACTATGTCCAATATCGTCATCATCGGCTCCGGCCCGGCGGGCGTGTCCGCTGCCCTGTATACCGCCCGCGCGGGGGTGGATACCACCGTCATCACCCGGGGGCCGGGTGCACTTGACCGCGCGGAAAAGATCCAGAATTACTACGGTTTCGCTGAGCCCATCCCGGGTGCCGAGCTGGAGCGCCGGGGCATCGAGGGCGCAAAGGCGGTGGGCGTGAAATTCGTCACCACCGAGGCCGTGGGCCTGACCTATACCGATAAACTCACTGTAGAAACCCTGGAGGGAGAATACCCGGCGGATGCCATCATCCTCGCAACAGGTGCCTCCCGGGCGACGCCCCGCATCCCGGGTCTGGCCGGGCTGGAAGGTCACGGCGTCAGCTACTGCGCCACCTGCGACGCCTTTTTCTATCGGGGGAAGGATGTAGCCGTTCTGGGCAGCGGCGAGTATGCGCTGCATGAGGTGCAGGCTCTGCTGCCGATAGCAAAAAGCGTGACCCTGCTGCTGAATGGTGCCCCGCTGGTGGCACAGTTCCCGCCGGAGGTCGCTGTCCGGCCCGAAAAAATCGACGCCATCCTTGGGGAGCAGAAAGTCACCGGCGTTCAGCTGGCAGGCGGCGAGGTCGTGGAGCTGTCCGGCGTGTTCGTGGCGCTGGGCGTTGCAGGCAGCACCGAACTGGCCCGGAAGATCGGCGCGGCGGTGGAGAACAACCGCATCGTCACAGATGAAAAAATGCAGACCACCGTGCCCGGACTTTATGCCGCCGGGGACTGCACCGGCGGATTATTACAGGTTGCAAAAGCAGTCTATGAAGGCGCACTGGCGGGCACCGAAGCCGCCAAGGCCCTGCGGAAGGGGTGACAAAGGATGCCGGAAATTTTGCCTATCCCCAAGTGCGGCGAACACCGTCAGTGCCTCGCCTGTGCCTTCCCCTTCTGGGACAAGCTGACCGCCGACCAGCAGGAGATGCTCTGCCGCAGCACCCGCCCGGTGCGCTATCGCAAAGGTGAGCGGGTTCACAGCCCGGTGGAGAACTGCGTGGGCATCCTGCTGCTCCGCACCGGTCAGTTCCGGGCCTACCTGCTCTCCGACGATGGCCGGGACGTGACCCTTTACCGCCTGTTCGGCGGTGAGATCTGCATCCTCTCGGCCTCCTGCGTGATGGACTCGGTGAACTTCGACCTCTACATCGATGCCGAGGAGGACACGGATACCTACTGCATCAGCGCGGGCGTGTTCCGCAGCCTGATGCAGCAGAATGTGGAGGTGCGGTGTTTTGCCTATCAGATGACGGCAGAGCGCTTCTCCGACACCATGTGGACGATGCAGCAGATTTTGTTCATGAGCGCCGACCGGCGTCTGGCCATCTTCCTCGCGGACGAGCTTGCCAAGACAGGCGGCGAAGATGTCCGGTTGACCCAGGATCAGATGGCCCGCTACATGGGCTCTGCCCGCGAGGTGGTGAGCCGCCTGCTGAAATACTTCGCCGGAGAGGGCATCGTGAAACTTTACCGCGGTGGGGTCACGGTGCTGGATAAAGAGCGGCTGCTGAAGATCGCCCACGGGCAGCAAAAATAACAGAACCGGGACGCTGTATTTTAAGCACAGCGTCCCGGTTTTGCTCTTTATTTTGAGATATTATGATGCACGACCCGCCAATGTTCAACGTCCTGCCATTCGGCACGGCCTACCATATAGTCCAGACTGACGTGATAGTAATCAGCCAGTGTGATGAGATGATGCGTAGGAATTTCCTGTACACCCAGTTCGTATTTGGCATATTGCTGCTGCGTGGTGCTGAGGATCTTTCCGACATCTTTCTGGGTCAGATCGGCATCCTCCCGCAGATCTCGCAGGCGTCCATAATAGTACATTTCAAGTCCCCCTGAGAGGAACTATACTTGACATCTGATAAGATGTATTGACTTTACACCTTATCGGATGTATTATGGAGATAAGAAGACCAATCTATTCAAAAAATAAGGAGGTAGAACGATGAAAGTTGAACTGATCAGCACGATCGTTGGTGCGGCAACTGGTGCGGCGGCAGGCGCAGCAAAGGGTGCCAGCATCGGTATTGCAGTCGGGGGCCCCGTTGGTGCAGTTGCGGGCACGATCCCCTGTGCGATTGCGGGCGGCGTAATTGGAGCCTTGGGCGGAAACAATGTGGGCCACCGTATCGATGAGAGATAAAATTTCAGGATAAGAAAAGGACCGCTGTCAGACACAAATCATGTCCGACAGCGGCCCTTTCATATTACTAAAGAGAACCCTCAGCTCTTACAGCCGGATTCCTCTTCCAGACCGGAGAAATCACTTGCTTCAGCGATCTTGGTCACATCGATCTTTCCGTTCTCGTCTCTGGGAGCCACGGCGGGGCCGGCCTCCACAGGGTTCACGATGGCGTCCGGGGCAGCAGCCTTGGGTGCGGCCTTGGCCTCCGGCTCTACGGGGGCTTCGGCAGCAGACTCCTCGGCAGGTGTGGCGGTCTTCTCAACCTCAGCAGCAGGAGCGGCAGGTTCTTCGGCCCTTTCCTCTGCCGGTGCAGCGGCCTCAGCGGCTGCCTTTTCCTCGCCCTCAGCGTAGGCTTCAGCGGTCTTGGCAGCTTCGGCCTC
>DCCL01000247.1:0-143 GCA_002313795.1 Faecalibacterium prausnitzii | reverse complement strand
ATGCGGAATAATGCTTTCATGCCAAAACCTCCTTGGTCGGTTCAGATAGATGTTCAGGAGAAGGTGACGACTTCGTTCAGCGGCTTCTCGGCAGGCTCCACCGACAGAGCGGTGAGCACGGGGCCTTTGCCGCGGTAGATGTT
>DCCL01000010.1:814-5133 GCA_002313795.1 Faecalibacterium prausnitzii | reverse complement strand
CCGCTATGGCCGTCTGGACGCCAGCGATGAGGAGTGCATTGCCGCTGCCCGTCTGGCAAACGCCGATGGCTTCATCAAACGCCTGCCCGACGGCTATAACACCATGCTGACCGGCGATGGTGGCAACCTGTCTCAGGGCCAGCGCCAGCTGCTGGCCATCGCCCGGGCCGCTGTCGCTGACCCGCCGGTGCTGATCCTGGACGAGGCCACCTCTTCCATCGATACTCGCACCGAGGCTCTGGTGCAGCGCGGCATGGACGGCCTGATGTATGGCCGCACCAGCTTTGTCATCGCCCACCGCCTGTCCACCGTCCGCAATGCAGACTGCATCGTGGTTCTGGAACAGGGCCGCATCATCGAGCGCGGCAGCCACGATGAGCTTATCGCCAAGAAGGGCAAGTATTACCAGCTCTACACCGGCAATCTGGCCGAGAGCTAAAACTTCATAAAAAGCGAAATGCCGCAGTACAGTCCGGATGCTGTACTGCGGCATTTCTTGTGTTTTGTCGAAATTTATGGTATCCGGTAAGCGTCGGCCTTCCGACTCCATAACAATGGGGAGGGAGGTGAAAGCGCTTATGGAGACATTATCTTCCTTCATTCTGTCCGTCGCAGCTAATGTAGTGGCTCATTGCATTGGCAAGTGGCTTGCCGAACAGTTCAAGGCCGGTAAGCACGAATTCCCCGCAAGCAAAACGCCCCCGGTACGTCACTACCGGGGGCGTTTTGCTGCTCATAGGTGAAAACTTATAGAGCAATGTCTTCCTTCATACTTTCATGATATGCATTTTCTCAGAAAGTCAAGCTCTTTCCAACGGCACAGCGTTTTATAGCACTTTCAGCCGTTCAGGTCATGTTTCTTGCAGAACTTTTTGCTCACCCAGTACATCCCCGCCCAGATGGCGATGGCAAGGATGAGATACACCGGGTTCCGCAGGGAGCTGACCAGCGACTGCCCGAAGAGGGCCATCATGGCCACCATGACCGCTTTGCCCAGCAGAAGGGTGATGAGGTATCTTTTCTCGTCAAAATCCGAGATGCCGAAGGCCAGATGCAGGAAAGATGTGGGCGTAAAGGGCAGCACCGCCAGCATAAACAGACTGGCCGTATCCACATGGCTGACCCACTGCTGCGCCTTCTGCAGTTTCTGCGAGCGGGAAGCAAACTTCCAGAAAAAGCGCTTGATCACCCGCCGCCAGAACAGGAACACCACCGTTCCGCCCGCTGCAACACCGACCCAGCTGTACAGGAATCCCAGCAGCCCGCCGTGAGCCGCCACATTCAGGGCCACGATGGCGATGAGGGGCAGCGGCGGAAAGATAGACTCCACCATTGCCAGCAGGATGGGCGCGACAGGGCCAAGGCCCTCAAAACTGTCCAGCAGCGTTTCCCAGTATTCCAGCGTGCCCAGCTGGTGGAGCCAATCGATGAGCGTGGTCTCCATGTTCCCTGTACCATTCCTTTCATTTCCGGTCTCTCATATGCATCATAGTATATCCAGCATCTGTGACCGGGAGATGAACAAAATCTGAGCATTTTTGTCTTTTTTCGTTCTGCTCCCTCTTTATGATACGAAAAAAGCGGGTATTTTCCTGCACGATCTTCTGTTTTTCAGTGATTTTTTTCGGCTTCTGCTGCCTGCTTTTCTGCCTTCAGGCGCTGACGTTCCAGCTGTTTGGCGCGCTCCCGCTCCCAGCGGTGCAGACTCTCGGCATCCGGCATTTGAAGACAGCGGGCAAAGCTCCAGTGCAGACCGTCCCTCCGGGCCAGCTTATACCGCTGGAAGACGCCCTTTCCCGCTTCGCCGTTCTTTCCGGCGCAGACAGGGCACTGGGACAGGGTATACCATCCGCTGCTGCCTTTTTTCAGCCACACATCGTCGGGCTGCAGGGCTGCACCGCAGACGGGGCAGTTTGCTGTACCAACTTTGGGGTCGTTCTTCCAGAGGGACTGTTCCAGATAGCCCCGGAACACGGTGAAGTCCCGGTAATCCCCCGGCGTGGAGCAGAGACTCTGCCGCAGGCTCTCGTCCTCTGTGGGGTATGCGGCCAGACCGGCCCGCAGGTCGAGCTGACGGCAGACATCTGCCGTATAAAGGGTGTCAGAAAGGGCATCATGAAACTGTCGCTCCATGGGGATGCCCAGACGGGTGACGACATTTTCCAGCTTCAGTCCCTCCCCTTCCTTGCGGGGATGTTCCCGCAGGAAGATCTGCTGCAAATCGTACCAGACCGTGGGGCGGCTCTCGTCCAGATTACAGAGGAAAAGGTTCTGCTTGAGGACAGGCACATCGTCCAGACCCCACTCGGCAAACTCGGCGTCGGGGCCGCACCACTGCATGAACCGGCGCAGGCCCTGCACGATGGGGGCACCCTGGTCCAGATCTTCCTGAGTCAGACCGGTGACTTTGGCGATGTGGTGCTGCAGTTTCCGGAAGATGCGGGGGCGGAGGTGGATGGAAAAGGTATCCAGCACATTGGCGTCCTCGTCGATTTTGACGGCACCGATCTCGATGATCTCGCCCCGGAGGTTCTGTTGGACTCCATGATAATTGAAGATATAAGACTCATAGCCGATATTCCATTCCAGATCGAATAAAACTAAGTTGCGCGGCATTGATAAAGGTTCCTTTCACATTACAGAATAAACTTCTCGATGGCTTCAGCCACGCCATCGTGGTTATTGTCGGCCTGCGTCACATAGTCGGCATCCTCTTTTACGGGAGGCTCAGCGTTCTGCATGGCCACACCCACCCCGGCGAACCGGATCATGGAGCGGTCATTCAGGCCGTCACCACAGGCCATGAGGTTATCGCGGGTCAGGCCCTTCTTTTCCAGCAGGCCTGCAAGGCTCACGTCCTTGGCGACCCCCAGAGGCACCGCCTCAATAAAGAAGGGGCTGGAAGGATAGAGGTCGATTTGCCCCTCAAACCGCTTTTTGCCAGCGGCCAGCACCTCATCCCGGCGGACGGGGTCCAGCGTGATGAGCATCTTGCAGATGGGGTAATCCACATAAGTAGCAAGGTCATCCACCTTCTGCATGGGCAGCTTGCAGGTGAAGCACTCCCGCAGAGCCCATTCGTCCTCGGGGCTTTCTGAAACAACGCCCTGCTTATTATATGTGAGGATCGCCACCCCCTGCTCCTTTACAAAGGCGCAGAGCTCCGGGATATACTTGGGGTCCAGCTGCTTGCGGTAAAGGTTCTCTCCGGTGGCGCAGTCGATGATGGAGCCGCCGTTATAGGCCAGGATGCAGCCGCCCTTTTTCTCCAGCTCCAGTTCCTTTGCCAGCGGCATGATGCCTGCCGTAGGCCGGCCGGAGGCCAGCACGATGGTCACGCCTTTGGCGGCGGCAGCGTCCAGTGCGGCGCGGGTGCGGGGGGTGACGATTTTCTGGTCGTTGGTCAAGGTGCCGTCCAGATCCAGCGCAAGCACCCGGATATCATTCTGTTTCATATTCTTCCTCACTTATGGTCACGGGCTGCGGAAAAGCTCCGGCCCTGTCGTTATTTTTTCGCACGATTTTTATTGTACAATGAATACACGGTTGAGTGCAAGACCAAGGATAAAATTTTTTGCACTTTCCGGCGGGACAAAAAGCTTCGCAGAGACTGCTTTTCGGTAAAACACCTGTTTAAAGGTGGCAGCCCGCTCCCGGAGGCCGGGCGGAGGGTGGTTTCCTGCCGATAAGATGCAACTCTGAGCCGCCTGCTCCGGTATTTCCCGGCGAGCTGAAAAGCCGCTTCGCCGGAAAATCCCCTCGCGGCAGCGGGAAGCAGCTTTTGAAATCAAAGAAGATGCCCCCGGGAACTGCGTTTCAGCAGCATCCACCTCCGGAGGCGGGGCGGAGGGTAATTTCCTGCCTGGCGGCTCAACCGCAAACTTGTTTGGGATAGCTGGCAGGGAACTGCCGGACTGCCCGGCCGATAAGATGCAGCTCCGGGCCTTCTGCACCATACCTTCCCCGGTTTGTTTGAAAATACAAACTGTAGTTTGCCTTAAAAAACACATAGGGATAGACATTTCTAACTACTTGCCGTAAAATGTTAATATATCCTAACATCATCAAAAAGGCTTGAAAATTCCCAAAACCGCGTTATAATATCCGCAGAAACACTCGCCCCTGCCCGCCGGTATGTGGGGAAAAAAGATGTAAGGAAGGTATATTATTATGGTCGATATTAAGAAAATTGCTCTGTTTGCTGCAGGTACTCTGTTTGGTTCCGCCGGTTTCAAGCTGCTGTCCAGCAGCGATGCCAAGAAGGTCTACACCCAGACCACCGCTGCTGTGCTGCGCATGAAGGACTGCACCATGGAGAC
>DCCL01000010.1:0-749 GCA_002313795.1 Faecalibacterium prausnitzii | reverse complement strand
GCAAAGGCCATCAACGAGGCCCGCGCTGCCAAGGCTGAGTCCGAGGTCATCGAGGACACTGCTGAGGCTGAGAACACTGAGTCCAACGACTGATCTTACAGCCCCTGAGCCGCCCGTGGGGCGGCTCTTTTGTTTGACTTGACAATACACAGAGGATATTCATCTATGAAATGTACTATTCTTCATGAAAGCAAAGGTCGGATGCGGGTGCACGTCTGCAATGTGCGGATGACCCTGCACCGTGCCGATGTGCTGGAAGCTTATCTGAACCATCATGACGCCGTGGCCAAGGCCAAGGTCTATGAGCGCACCGGCGATGTGGTGGTCTGCTACACTGGTTCCCGCAAGGCCGCTGTGGCTGCTCTGAGCGGCTACCGCTTTGATGATCCGGAGCTGGATGCACTGGTTACCAGCGCCGACAGTCGCCGCATCAATCAGGAATATCAGGAAAAGATGTATGACCTGCTGGCAGGCCGGGTACTGCGCAAGCTGTTCCTGCCCGCACCCCTCGATGCAGCATACACCGTGATGCGCTCTATCAAGTTCCTGTGGAAGGGTCTGCGCTGCCTGTGGCACCGCAAGCTGGAGGTCGAAGTGCTGGATGCCCTGAGCATCGGCGTCTCCCTCCTGCGGCAGGACTTCGGCACCGCAAGCTCAGTCATGTTCCTGCTTAATGTCGGCTCCCTGCTGGAAGAGTGGACCCGCAAGAAGAGTCTGGACGACCTGGCCCGCAGCATGGCCCTGAATGT
>DCCL01000163.1:15968-17591 GCA_002313795.1 Faecalibacterium prausnitzii | reverse complement strand
GTTCGGAGAGCCTGGCATACGGAGCATAATCGTCCGGTGATTCTGACAGAGCTGAAAACAAAGGCAGCGCATCGGAATGTCCCTCTGCCGGACAATCTTCTGGAATGCCTGAAAGAGGCGAAGAAGACATCGACATCAGATTATGTGGTTGCAAACCGGGATGGAGACCCTTTGTCCTATACGCAGTTCAAGAGATTATGGCAGTATATCGTAACCCGTACCACCAAGGAACGCTGCTATTACCGCTATGAAGATGGCAAGAGGGTAAAGCATACGGTGAAGCCGGTTCTGGGGCAAAAGGCAGCACACAATGGAAATGTGGTTTACAGTCTGGACTTTGAGGTGACTCCGCATCAGCTGCGGCACACCTACATTACGAATCTAATTCATGCTTCGGTTGATCCGAAGACAGTTCAGTATCTTGCTGGTCACGAAAGCAGCAAGATCACCATGGATATTTACGCCAAGGTGAAATACAATCGCCCAGAGCAGCTCGCAGGAGTGCTGGAAGATGCTTTTGCATCGTGGGATTAAGAGTAAATCAGAAAAAACTTGGGGCAGGGATGGTCAAAAATCCCTGCCCTTTTTACATACATTCGACATCCTTGAAGGAAGTGTTGTACGCCATGATAATAAAAGTGACAACACACAATGTATGAAGATAGACGAGGAGGAGAACACATGGCTAAAGGAAAAAAGCGTCCTGCTGAACTTCCGAAATACGGAACAGTGATGATGAAAGGGGTACAGTATTACCGCACCCGGATTACAGATGCAGACGGAAAGAGAGTGGCGATTTATGGGCTGACACGCGAAGAATTATATGACCGGGTGGAAGATGCCCAGAAGAAAATCGCGGAAGTGGTTTTCCATAGAGAGAATCCGACCGTGGAGGAATACTGCGAAAAATGGCTGCTGATGCGGTCAGGAACGGTAAGAGCCAATACGTTGGAAGGATACGCGCGGATGGTGAATCGGTACATCGTGGGTCCGATTGGACAGATGTATATGGACGAGGTGACCACTGATGACCTTCGGCTGCTGATGGTACCGCTATCAAAAGGTTCTTCCGGAATGTATGGTCAGCTCAATATGCTGATTAAGAACATTTTTAATTCGGCAGAAGAGAGCAAGGTGATCAAAGAAAATCCGTCCAAAACGATTTGCGCAAGAGGCGGAAAGCCTGCGAAGCGGCGCGAGGCTTTGACGGATGAACAGACTGCCATTTTGCTGGATAGCATTCGTGAGCTTCCACCGTATGTTTTCGTAATGATTGGCTTGTACGCGGGATTGCGTAGAGAAGAGATCCTTGGATTGAAATGGGACTGCGTATTCCTGGATGAAAAAACGCCGTACATTTCGGTAAGGCGTGCATGGCATGTGGAAGGCGGTGCGCCGGTAGTCAACACGCTTTTGAAGACACCAGCAGCGAAACGAGATGTTCCGATTCCCAAATGCCTGGTGACCTGTCTCAAGGAAGAAAGGGAAAAATCAGAATCGGAATATGTGATCTCGAATTCGAAGGGAACTGTTTTGACGGAAAAACAGTTTGTGAGGGTCTGGAAGTACATAACAGTCCGTTCTACCGCAGAACGCTGTTATTACACCTATGTAAATGGACAG
>DCCL01000163.1:4483-15940 GCA_002313795.1 Faecalibacterium prausnitzii | reverse complement strand
CCATCAAGCATAGAATAAAGCCAAGGCTTGGTGAGCATCAGCCGAACAATCCCAAACTGGTGTATACGATGGACTTCAAGGTGACTCCGCATATGCTGCGGCACACCTACATCACCAATCTGATTTACAAAGGTGTTGATCCTAAGACGGTGCAGTATCTGGCAGGCCATGAGAACAGCAAAACGACTATGGACATCTATGCGAAAGTCAAGTATAATAAACCTGAGGAATTAAGCAGCGTTGTGAATGCTGCATTCGGGCTGCGTTAAACTGTACCAAAAATTTCTCGTTTTCGTGGGTTTACCTATGGGTTTACTGAGAGAGGAAAGCCCGAAAACCCGCATGAATACTGGACTTTTTGGATCAAAGGCAGGTGAGTACGGTCTGAAGGCTGCCCGTCGTGCACCCCAGTTCAGCAAGCGCTGATTTACCCGTATCGGATTTCCGGCAGTTCTGCTTCAGCAGAACTGCTTTTTTGTTATATAGACTCTGCCTGCTTGACTTTTTTAGAAAACTGGCTGGGAAGACATTGCATTCGCCTCCTCCCTGCTGCCAGATTGGAGAAGGGCAGCAGATTAAGTATAAGAAGCCGTTTTTATAAGCATTGCACACCGCCCGGATGACCTTTTTGCTCCCATCCTGCGTTGAATTCCCTTGCGATCCGTCAGGATTGCTGCGGAAAATCGCCTTGGCTGAGTGCAAAAATTCTCGTCGTCCGGTGCACCCTGCTTATGAAAACAGCTTCTAACACAGAAATTGTCCATCTGCAAATTCTGCCGGAAAAGAGCAAAAAATAAAAATGAAATCCTCTCATTCTGCTCTTGACAAAAACTGAAAAAAGGACTATCATACAAAGCAGACAGACAATGGAGCCTGGGGTGTGTTCGCCCTAGGCTTTTTTCTTTGCCCGGTGAGTGAATCGCTGCTGCGGGCCGATAGAGGGGGCCCGGAGCCAAGAAAAGACGAGCCGCAGCGGAACAGTGTCCGCGCGTCCGTCGGGTGGAAAAGGAGAAGGCATCATGAAAGAAAACATTGATGGCATGACCATTCGTTTGGTGGGCTGCGCACTGGCGGTCCTGCTGCTGGCAGGAGCATCCATCTATACGGGCCTTTTTGCGAAGGCAGCGAAGGCCGCAGATGTTCATGCTGCAGTCATCAGCACCCAGGAGAGCCATGTGGCCACGGAAGATATCGTTTTGGCCTGAGTGTTTCTCTGACAGACAAACACAGCGCCCCGGAAGTGTCAAAGCTTCCGGGGCGTTGTTCTGCTTTATGGGGTCAGAGGCTCTTCTGTTTCAGCCGGGCCATGAAGTCGTCCGCCTCGATGGCCTCCGGGGTGAAGCTGTTGTTGTTCCACCAACTGGCGAGGGCGGCAGCTACGGTCAGTCCGCTGGAAATGAGCTGTTCCAGCTGTTCGCTCGCAATGGGCAGGATGGGTCTGCCCATTGCGCTGAGTACCTGATTGGTCAGTGCCAGCGCCAGCGCCGCCGTGCGGGCCAGGGTGGATGCGGAGATCTTGGGATGTGTCATAAAAATTACCTCGCTTTCCTGCTATAAGATATGTGTCTGTTCCACTGCCGGTCTGAAAAAGGCCGGCATTTTTTGTTACTCGGATTCCCGCAGCACAAGGATGCCCGAGAAGAGGATGCTGCTGTTACCCTCGCAGTAGGCGCTGCCGTGGGCGATGTCAACATAACTGTTTGCCGCCACCCAGGAAGAGTCCACCGTAGGGGGATAGAAGTTGTTGGAGGCGGAAAAGTAGAGCTGATATTCCACGCTCTGTTCCAGCGGGAAGTCGCCCATGTCGATGGTCACATCGTTGTAGCCCCGGGCGATATCGGTAAGCTTATCCACCAGCGGCGTATCAGAGCCATACCGGCGGAGAACGGTCCGCATCCGGCTGGCCATATAGCCCTTGACCCGGAAGGAGAGGGAGCGGAGCTGCAGACCGGCCTTTTTGGCGGTCAGGGGCATGAAGAACTCAGACCGGGCAGGGGCAGTGTCCCACGCGGTGATGCCGCCGCTGTCATTCCGGACGGTGGCAAGGCTGATGACGGCGGGAGTCACAGTCACGGTGCAGCTGTCGCTCTTGCTATTGGAGGTGACGGTGACTGTGGCAGTGCCGGTCCTAAGGGCTGTCACCCGGCCGGCCTCTACTGAAACGATGCCCTCCGGCGAGGCGCTCCACAGCACAGTCTGGTCGGTGGCATCGGAGGGGCTGATGGAGACGCTCAGCTCAGCAGTGCTGTTCCGGCTCAGTTCCAGAGTATGCTGGCTCAGCGTCACCTTCTCCACCGGGATGATATCCGGCTCGGGCAGCGGGGTGGATGGGGTGGTGTCCCACAGCTTTTTGAGGGCCTCATAACTACTCTGGGCGTCCGGGTCGGTATAGCTGGCAGAGCCCAGCAGCTTGAGCAGCAGGGCCTTTTCCTCGCTGCCCAGACCGCTGAGGGAGTCGGGGCTGATGGTGTCGGCGGTCAGTGCGCCGGTGGCAGCATCTACTTTTACCACCCGCACCAGCTGCCCCGCCTGCGGAGAGACGGGGCGGGGCAGCGCCCAGACATCCAGCGCATTCAGCCGAACTGCGCCGCTCTTGCCGTTGACGCTCAGCACGGTGCCCTCGGCGGGGGCGTAGGAGGCGGCCCGGTCTGCGGCAGCCTCGGCCCGCTCCGCATAGCCTGCGGCAAGGGTGGCGTTAGCGGCAGTCTGCTGGGCAGCGGTGCTGGCCTTTGCAGCGCTCTGCTTGGCGTTTTCCTCACCGGCGGCGGCGCGCTTGGCGGCTTCGGCAGCGGCGTTGGAGCTGGCTACCACCCGGGCGATGAACTGCTCATAGAGAGAGGGTGTCAGTTCCTCGCCGGTGCCTTCCGTGGGCAGGATGTCGTGGACGTCGTACTGGCCCGGACGGGTGTAGGCGGTGTAGCCATCCCCGTTGGATGCGGCCAGCATCCACTCGCCGGAGGCCCAGCCGGTGAAGCTGCGGCCCACGGTGACACAACCGCTTTCATCCAGCGCCAGCGGTTCGGCCAGGGTGCCGTCTGCATGGCGGATATAGAGGGTGACGATGCACCCGGCCCACGCCTGCGGCAGAACGAATTCCAGGCGGTCAACGCCTTCGGCCTGCTGTGCGCCCAGATGCAGCCGGTGGGGGTGCGCAAGGAACTCGGTGCCGCCGAACTCCCGCGCTGTGATCTTGATTTGCATAGGGAAAAACTCCTTTCATTTTGTTTTGCATCTGTGTCTGCTACGATTGTAGCGCAGCGGAGAGCGGAGCGGGAGTACACACTTTTTTATTGAGAATTTGGCGGGTTCGGCATTTTGCCAAACGAGATTTTCCGGGAGAAATTCGTCCTTATTTTTGGACTGAAAATAAGGAAAAAACAGCGGATGATTTGTGTCGGAAATGGGCCGGTTATGGCCGGTTTGACGCCGCAAAGAGAGCCGGAAATACTGGCCGGAATGCCATAAAAAACGCATCTGGAATGTTAAAAAATTATGAACGATGAAGACTTTGATTTTGCGAAAAAATCGGAGAAAAACGATTGAATTTCGGAAAATCAAGAGAAAACTATGTGCAGAATGCACAAAAAACTATGTGAAGCAATTATCAAGCAAAGAGCTGCTGATTTGACAAAGCGGCTCCGGTCTGCTAAAATACTACCCGCTCAACAAACGTTGCAGCGCATAAAATTCATCACGGTGAAGTGAAAAGCCGCATTGCGGCACCCGCTGTGCGGGGGTATTTACGCACGGAGAAGCGGGCCTTGAAATACAGGCCCGCTCTGTATTCCAAAATCTGAAAAGAGAGGAGTTGTCTCGTATCGCTTCCGTCAAATTTAAGAAAGCATTGTCTGGCTGCACCCGTGCAGCCTCATCCCGTGTGCTGGCGTTCTGCGTCATGGCTGTGTGCCTCGTGTTCACACTGACCGTGACCGCCGCGAATCTGCGGCTGACCTACGTCACAGACTCCCACGGTGCGCGGCAGATCGTTCTCAGCTCCGAGACCGACCCTGCCAGCGTTATGGATCTCTCCGGCATTCAGGCCGAGGAGGGAGACGAAGTTTACTACACTGCCTACAGCGGCAGTCTGGCATCCCTGAACATCCAGCGTGCCTTCAGCGTCACCATTGAGGCTGACGGTCAGGAGTACCCCGTCCGAATGGTGGTGGGCACCGTAGCGGATGCTCTGGAGCGTGCCGGCATCACCCTGGATGGGGATGACTACACCGAACCTGCCCTGAGCGCAAAGGTCACGGCGGGCAGCAAGATCGAGGTGCACCGCGTCGAGTATCAGGACAAGGTGGAGACGCAGTCTGTCCCTTATGACACTTCTTACGTCTACACCAGTCTCTACTTCCGCAACACCGGTCGCACCACCACCCTGCAGCATGGCTCTGAAGGTCAGCAGACCGTCACCACCCGGGAGCGCTGGGTGGATGGCGAGCTGGAGAACAGCGTCGTCACCGATGTGACCACTACGGTGGAGCCCACCGACCATGTCGTGAAAACTTACGGCGCAGGTGCACCCGTCTCCCCCCTCACCGGGCCGGACGGCACCACCAACGCCCCCACCAGTTACCGCAAAGTGCTCACCGGCAAGGCCACCGGCTATTAT
This sequence comes from Faecalibacterium prausnitzii, assembly GCA_002313795.1. Taxonomy (GTDB): domain Bacteria; phylum Bacillota; class Clostridia; order Oscillospirales; family Ruminococcaceae; genus Faecalibacterium; species Faecalibacterium prausnitzii_L. Next base: position 11,328 of record DCCL01000163.1, on the reverse strand, counting down.
GCCAAGTCCGGCAAGGGTTCTTCCGGTCTGGGTCTGGGTTACGGCACCGTGGCCGTTGACCCCAGCGTGATCCCCTACGGCACCCTGCTGTATATCACCTCCACCGATGGCAGTTTCGTCTATGGCTATGCCGTGGCCACCGACACCGGCCTCGCTGTTCAGGATGGCCGCATCCTCGTGGATCTGTTCTATGAGACCTACGCGGAGTCCGTCATCAACGGCGCCATCAATGTCAATGTTTACGTGGTCGGCTGACGGCTGTGTGAAAAATCAAAGTAAATCATAAGAAAAACATCCGTTCTGGTTTTGTGCCAAATGCGCAAAATCCGGGGCGGATGTTTCTTTTTTTGCCTTTATTCTGTCATGTTTACCGATAATTCTTATGAAAAATTGGGGATGTTGTATATAACAGAAAAAATCTGATGAAAAGATTATAGCATATTTTCTGAAAAAGCCTTGAAAAATCAGACAAAATTCTTTAATATAAGAGAGTAAAAGGCACAGGACTGCCTTTGCAGCCTGTGCGGGGAGGAGCTGTTTATGAAACCGACTGAGGAAAAGACCCGCAGCAATCCATCGGATCTGCCGGTGTATTTGTTCAAGCAGGGAAATAACTGTGAAGCGTACCGCTATTTTGGCGCACACATCGAGCAGCGGGCCGGGGAGACAGGCGTGGTGTTCCGCGTCTGGGCACCGCATGCGACGGCCATCAGCGTGGTAGGCGATTTTAATAGCTGGAAACCGGGCAGCCACCCGATGCGCAAGGTGGACGGAGACTCTGTGTGGGAGCTGTTCATCCCCGGTATGAAAGAATACGATGTCTATAAATACTGCGTGACCACCCGCGCAGGGGACCTGGTCTACAAGGCCGACCCCTATGCATTCCACGCCGAGACCCGCCCCTCCAACGGCAGCAAGGTCTACGATATCAATGGCTTTGAGTGGCACGACAGCGCATGGCAGACGGCCCAGAAGAAGGAAGACGTCATCAACGGCCCCATGAATATCTACGAGATGCATGCCGGCAGTTGGAAGATGAAGGAGGGCGACCTGCCCTATAATTACTCCGAGCTGGCCGACCAGCTCATCCCGTACATCAAGGATATGGGCTATACCCATGTGGAGCTGCTGCCCGTCATGGAGTATCCCTTTGATGGCAGCTGGGGCTATCAGGTCACGGGCTATTTTGCCCCCACCAGCCGCTACGGCACCCCGAAGGATCTGATGACTTTTGTGGACAAGATGCACGAAGCGGGCATCGGTGTCATCATGGACTGGGTGCCGGCCCACTTCCCCAAAGACCAGTTCGGCCTGTACATGTTCGATGGAGAACCCTGCTACGAAGACCCCAACCCCAAGCGCGGCGAGCACAAGGAATGGGGCACCATGGTCTTCGATTTCGGCCGCAGTGAGGTGCAGAGCTTCCTCATTTCCAGCGCACTCTACTGGCTGGAGCAGTACCACATCGACGGCCTGCGGGTGGATGCCGTGGCCTCCATGCTCTATCTGGATTACAACCGCAAGCAGGGCGAGTGGGAGCCCAACAAGAACGGTGGCAAGGAGAATCTTGAGGCCGTGGCTTTCCTGCGTAAACTGAACACCACGGTGCTGGGCCGCCACCCGCATAAATACATGATCGCGGAGGAGTCCACCGCATGGCCCATGGTCACAAAACCGGCTTCCGACGGCGGTCTGGGCTTCAACTTCAAGTGGAACATGGGCTGGATGAACGACATGCTTAGCTACATGAAGACTGACCCGCTTTTCCGTTCCGGCAACCACAATAAAGTCACCTTCAGCTTCTTCTACGCATTCAGCGAGAATTTCGTGCTGCCCATCAGCCATGATGAGGTGGTGCACGGCAAGGGCAGTCTCATCAATAAGATGCCGGGCGATTACGAGGCGAAGTTCGCCAACCTGCGCACTTTCTTCGGCTACATGATGGCCCACCCCGGCAAGAAGCTGCTGTTCATGGGTCAGGAGTTCGGCCAGTTCACCGAGTGGAACGAGGCCAAGCCGCTGGACTGGATGCTGCTGGGCTACGACAAGCACACCGAGCTGCAGACCTACGTCAAGACCCTGAACAAATTCTACAAAGAGCACCCTGCCTTCTGGCAGATCGATTACAGCTGGGAGGGCTTCCAGTGGATCGTTCCCGATGACTCGCAGCAGAGCGTTGTGGCATTCCTGCGGAAGGATGCCAGCGGCAAGCAGATCCTTGTGGTCTGCAACTTCAACCCTGTCCTGCGGGAGGGCTACATGCTGGGTGCCCCCACTTCCGGTACTTACAAAGAGATCCTGAACAGCGATGACGAGGAGTTCGGCGGCTCCGGCAGCGTCCACAACAAGGCAGTCCGCTCCAAGAAAAAGCCGCTCCATGGCTTTGAGCAGAGCATCACCATCACCCTGCCTCCCATGAGCGTGCTGTACTTTGAGGTGCCCATCAAGCGCACCCGCAAGACGGCAGAGGAGAAGGCTGCGGAAAAGGCCGCTCCCAAGAAGGCTGCAAAAGCTGTAAAGGCTGCAAAGACCGCCAAAGCGGCAAAGGCCGAGGAAAAGACCCCGGCCAAACGGGGCCGCAAGCCCAAGGCAGAGACTGCTCCTGCAGAGGAAAAAGCACCTGCCAAGCGGGGCAGAAAACCCAAGGCCGAAAAGGCTGCGGAGCCGGAAGTAAAGCCCGCCCGCAAGCCCCGGGCAAAAAAGACGGAGAAGGCTGAGAAGTAAGCCTGACCCGCACCGATATTGTTGAACCATTTCCACCAAACTATCAGGAAATGCTTTTAAAGGGGAGAATAAAGCTATGGCAAAAGAAATCGTGGCAATGATCCTTGCCGGCGGACGTGGCTCGCGCTTGTATGCGCTGACACAGAAAACGGCAAAACCGGCGGTGTCCTTCGGCGGCAAATACCGCATCGTGGACTTCCCGCTGTCCAACTGCGTCAACTCCAACATCGATACCGTTGGCATCGCAACGCAGTATCAGCCTCAGAAGCTGAACGAGTACATCGGCAATGGCCAGCCCTGGGACCTGGACCGTCTGCTACGGCGGCGTCCACACCCTGCCGCCGTATGAGCAGGCAAAGGGCACGGACTGGTATAAGGGCACTGCAAACGCCATTTACCAGAACATCGGCTTCATTGACAGCTACGATCCGGAGTACGTCATCATCCTGTCCGGTGACCAGATCTGCAAGCAGGACTATGCAGACTTCCTGCGCTTCCACAAGGAAAAGGGCGCAGAGTTCTCGGTCGCTGTCATGGAAGTGGATTGGAAGGAAGCTTCCCGCTTCGGCCTGATGGTCGCAGACGAGAACGATAAGATCACCGAGTTCCAGGAAAAGCCCCCGGTACCCAAGTCCAACCTGGCTTCCATGGGCATTTACATCTTCAACTGGGATATCCTGAAGAAGTACCTGGAAGAGGACGAGGCAGATCCCAACTCCAAGAACGACTTTGGCATGAACATCATCCCCGCTCTGCTGCGCGATGGCCGCAAGATGTACGCTTACCGCTTTGCCGGTTACTGGCGCGATGTCGGCACCATCGACAGCCTGTGGGAAGCCAATATGGAAGTCCTCGACCCCGAGAACTCCGGCATCAACATCTTCGACGAGAAGTGGAAGATCTACAGCCGCAACCCGGTGCTGCCCGCTCAGAAGATCGGCCCCCGCGCCGTGGTGCAGGATTCGCTGGTCACGGAAGGCTGCAAGATCTATGGCCGCGTCAATCACTCTGTGCTGAGCGCAGGCGTCGTGGTGGAAGAGGGCGCTACCGTTGAGGATGCCGTCCTGATGGATGGCGTCGTGGTCAAGGCAGGCGCAGTGGTCAAGCGCTGCATCCTGGCTGAGGATGTCGTTGTGGGCGCAGGCGCCAAAATCGGCGGCGACGGCCCCATCGCACACGTCGGCACCGGTCTGACCATCGGCGCAGGCGCTACCGTCAAGGATGGCGCCAAAGTATTTGATTCCGTCAAGGAGGGCGAGGAAGTATGCTGAGCCAGAACAACAATGCGTTGGGCATCATTTTTCCCAACAGCTATGATAACACCGTCCCTGAGCTGGTGACCGAGCGCGCCATGGCCTCGATCCCCTTCGCAGGCCGTTACCGCATGGTGGACTTTGTCCTGTCCAGCATGGCAAACTGCGGCATCTCCAATGTGTCTGTCGTGGTGCGCAAGAATTACCACTCCCTGATGGATCATCTGGGCACCGGCCGCGAGTGGGATATGGCCCGCCGCTACGGTGGTCTGAACATCGTGCCTCCCTTCGCTGAGAAGGGCGTCCGCATCTACTCCGGCCGCGTGGAGGCACTGAACTCCATCCTGAGCTTCCTCGAGAACCAGAAGGAGCGCTACGTGGTCATGAGCGATGCCAACATCGCCATCAACTACGATTTCAACGCTCTGCTGGCTGCACATCAGGCCAGCGGTGCAGATGTGACCGTGGCTTACCAGAGGACCGAGATCCCCGAGGGCCGCAAGAACGACAACTACACCCTGACCGTCGATGAAGACGGCCGTGTGACCGAGCTGCTGTTCAACGACTACCGCCCCGGCAAGCAGAACCTTGACCTGAACATCTACGTTCTGGAGCGTCAGACCCTCATCAAGCTGGTCAAGGACGCCACTGCCCGCGGCCTCATCTACTTTGAGCGCGACATCCTGGCCCACAATGTCAACATCCTGAACATCCACGCTGTGGAGTATACCGGCTATGTGGCCCATGTCTGCGACATGAAGAGCTACTTCGACGAGAATCTGAAGCTCATCGACGAAGCAAACCTGAATGCGCTTTTCCCCAAGAAGAGCCCTGTCTATACCAAGATCCGCGACGACAACCCCACCCGCTATGTCGCTGGTTCCAATGTCACCAATTCTCTGCTGGCCGATGGCTGCGTCATCGAGGGCACCGTGGAGAACTGCGTGCTCTTCCGCGGCGTCAAGGTCAAGAAGGGTGCCGTCGTCAAGAACTGTGTCCTGATGCAGGATACCGTGGTGGAAGTCGGCGCACAGCTGGACTGCGTTGTGACGGATAAGAACGTCCGCATCACCGCAGACAAGAAGCTGAGCGGTACCAGGAGCTTCCCCGTTTACGTTCAGAAGAACCACATCGTCTGAGCGCAGCTTTGATCTCCCATAGGGGCGGCTCCCTCCCCGGTAGCCCCTCTTTTAAAGAGGGGCGGGGGCACCGTGTGCCCCCGCCCGCTCTTTTTGCCGCAGCGGGAGGATAGATGAAAACCTTATATCAGGAAGGAGCGAATCTTATGAAGATCCTGTATGCTGCTTCGGAAGCAACCCCCTTTGCAAAATCCGGTGGTCTGGCTGATGTGGCCGGCTCCCTGCCCAAGGCACTGGTCAAGGACGGTGTGGATGCCCGTGTCATCATGCCCCTGTATGGCGACCTGAAGTTCCGCGACAAGCTGGAATATGTCACCAACTACTCGGTGCCCGTGGGCTGGCGCAGCCAGTATTGCGGCCTGTTCAAGGCCGAGGTCGATGGCGTGACCTACTACTTCCTCGACAATGAATACTACTTCAAGCGCCGCGGCCTGTATGGCTTCTACGATGACGGCGAGCGCTTCGCTTTCTTCTCCCGCGCGATTCTGGAGACCCTGTTCTACATCGATTTCACCCCCGATATCATCAACTGCAACGACTGGCAGACCGCACTGGTCCCGGTCTACCTGAACCTGTACTACCGCCATCTCGATAAGTTCAACCGCATCAAGACCATCTTCACCATCCATAACATCGCCTATCAGGGCAAGTATGGTACCGATATTCTGGAAGACACCTGCGGCATCGGTCGCCGTGACCAGCATATCGTGGAGTACGACGGCTGCGCCAACTTCATGAAGGGCGCCATCGAGACTGCCGATAAGATCACCACCGTCAGCCCCACCTACGCACAGGAGATCCTCGACCCGTGGTTCAGCTACGGTCTGGATGCCCTGCTGCGGGAGAAGCAGTATAAGCTCTGCGGTATCCTGAACGGTATCGATATGGAGGCCAACAACCCTGCCACCGACCCGCACATCCCCTTCAACTACGACATCACCAACTTTGATGAGGGCAAGGCAAAGTGCAAGGAGGCCCTGCAGGACAAGTTCGGCCTGAATAAGGACGGCAGCCCTGTCTTCGCCATGGTCAGCCGTATGGTCGGCATGAAGGGCTTCGACCTGGTGCAGAGCGTGGCCGACGGCCTGGTGGACCGCGGCATCGAGCTGGTCATCCTGGGCAGCGGCGAGAGCCAGTACGAGAACTTCTTCTCCGACCTGTGCGGCCGTCATCCGGGCCGTGTGGGCACCTACATCGGCTTCGAGCCGACCCTGTCGCAGGAGATCTACGCCGGCGCTGATGTCTTCATCATGCCCTCCAAGAGTGAGCCCTGCGGTCTGGCACAGATGGTGGCCTGCCGCTACGGCACGCCTCCCATCGTCCGTGAGACCGGCGGTCTGCGGGATTCCATCCACGACTGCACACTGGGCGAGGGCAACGGCTTCACCTTTGCAGGCTACAGCGCCCATGAGCTGTATGATGCCTGCTGCCGTGCACAGGATCGCTACTACAGCAAGGAAGACTGGCACAACCTTGTCAAGCATGACATGGAGTGCGACTTCAGCTGGGATGTCTCCGCAAAGAGCTATGAGGGCCTCTACAACGAGACCGCAAACCTCTGGTAAAAACTAGATCAAAGACCCCCATTCTGCCCCGGCGGGCGCTGTTTCACGACAGTGCCCGCCGGGGCTTTTTGCGTCTGCCGTCAAATTGCTGGAATTGATAAGGTGGATTTTGTCAGAATGACAGTCTTTTCCGATTCACTTGACAAGAATGATGAGGGGGGGGA